>JAHKXX010000322.1 GCA_020627425.1 bacterium | reverse complement strand
TTTACGGACTTCCAGTCAAAGCTTAAGCTAAGGACCTGATAATTTGAAAAGAAAAATACTGATACTTATAGCTGTACTTTCAGTGACAGTCTGCGCTGCGACTGCCTGCGGCAATAGGGATACTACAGATACCGGCAGTAAGCCTGAGAGCAGCGTGCAGTCCTCTGCCGATAAAAGCAGCAGCACTCAGGAGTCGTCTGCACAAAGCTCGTCTGTACAAAGCAGTATCGCAAAGCCCGAATCCTCGCAGAGCCGCAGACAGGTTTCTCAAATAATCGACCATAAGGAATTTGCTGCTATGTCCATAAATGACAGGAGTAAGTTCATCAATAATTTTATAGAGGTATACCTGTCGGATGATAACGCTCTGTTCAAGGCTGACAATATATATATGCACGGCGAAGAAGGCAGAATGCTGATAACGATCCGGACAGACCTGTCTATGCTGACTCAGGAGCAAAAGGATGAATATACAAAAATGCTTACTGATGAGGGACTTATCAATGCCGGTGTCCCAGTAGAACTGAGGATAGTTGACAAAAACAAGATAATTATATACGACAGGGTCTATGATCCGTACACAGGCTACGACGACGAAAAGGACGACAGCAGTACCGGTGAAGAGTCTTCGTCCGTCAGCTCAAGGGACAGCTCTGACAGCAGCAAAACGAGTGACAGCAGCAAAAAGGGCGATAACAGCAAGACAAGTGACAGCAGCAAGACAAGTGACAGCAGCAAGACAAGCGACAGCAGCAAGACAAGCGACAACAGCAAAACGAATGATAACAGCAAAGCGAATGACAACAGCAATACCGAGGACTCAGACACACAGGACGAGTCACAGGAGGGCTATAAATACAGCACACTCGAGGAGTGTCTGTCCGACCCGACAGTACAAAGCTATTATGCCTCGGTGATAGGCGCCGCAGCCTCCTACGGCGGCAGCGCGTCTGTAGGAGCCTCGGGAGAGTGTATTTATATAACCGTGTCTACGGACAAGAAACTGAGTGACAGCCAGATAAGCAAGATCGACAGTACAGCAAGAATGTATGTCGATCAGGCAAATTATGTCAAGGGCAAGCTTACAGAGCTTACCGGAATAAGCGGAATAAGCATACAGCTTTCGTGCTATGACGGCACGGGCAGCTGTGTAAACAGCAGGGGGTACTGATTATGAAAAAAATAACGATCAAAACAATAACAGCAATTTTACTGACAGCGGCAGTGGCAGCGTCACTGACTGCGTGTTCATCAGGCAATACCTATGAAGCAAAGATAAGGACAGGCAGCACTTCGTCCGCAGCCTCTGCACAGTCACCGGACGGAAAAGACTCCTCCAGCACAAAACAGTCGGGCAGTACAAAGCAGTCATCCGCAAATAAAAAAACCATCACCTCCGAAAAGTCGGAAATATCCGTTATCCCGAAGGAAGAGGTAAAGGTCGACAGGAGCTCAAAGCTCTATCAGACTGTTCTCTCAAAGGGCAGGGATTATGGAAAAAAGCTTTCTACGGACAAGGCTACGCTGATAATCACTGTAAACGACAATACCCTTGTTTATACCTACAGGAACAACAGACAGGACAAGCTTACGGGCGACTATCAGAATGAATACAAGAAAAAGGCGTCCTCGGATAAGGAAGCTATACTTGAAAACGCAAAGGAGCTTGCAAAGGAAGCCGGAGAAAAGAACGTGTCTGTCAGACTGGTATATGCTAACTCCGACGGCAACGAGATATACAGCGAAAAGCTGCAGTAAAGGGGCAGAAGATGAGCTTTAAAAAAAGAGATCTCGCCGTTGTTACGGTCACAAAAAAAGCAGAAAACAGCCTTGTCGGCGGTCACCCGTGGGTATACGGCGAGGAAATAACCGATACAGAGGGACTGCTTTCTGATGGCGAGCTTGTGGACGTCGTATCACAGAAAAACAGGTTTCTCGGAACAGGCTTTTATAACAGCAATTCCAAAATAAGGGTTCGCGTCATATCAAGAAATACAAACGACAAATTCGATGCGGCATTCTTTGAGAGAAGAATAAAGTACGCGTGGGACTACAGAAAAACCGTTATGCGCGGCGACACAGACTGCTGCAGGGTGATCTTCGGCGAGGCGGATACCTTTCCGGGACTGACAGTAGACAAGTTTCACGATATACTTGTTGTACAGACCCTGTCCCTCGGTATTGAACGCAGAAAAGAGCTTATATTCTCACTCCTCTATAAGGTTCTGACAGAGGACGGAGCAGCCATACGAGGTATATACGAGAGAAATGATGTGGCTATCAGAGAGCTTGAAGGGCTTACACAGAACAAGGGCTTTTTTATGGCTGATGAATCCTCTGCTCCCATAGGAACGACAGTCAGGATAAACGAGAACGGTATACTTTATGATGTGGACTTTGAAAACGGTCAGAAAACCGGCTTTTTCCTTGACCAGAAGTATAACAGGCTCGCGGTATCACGTCTTGCATACGGCAGGCGTGTGCTTGACTGCTTTACTCATACAGGCTCCTTTGCGCTGAACGCTGTAAAGGGCGGAGCCGAAAGCGTGTGCGCCGTGGATATTTCAAAGGACGCTATTGCTATGGCACAGCATAACGCCGAAATAAATGGCTTTATAGACAAGATGTCGTTTAAATGCGAAAACGTGTTTGATCTGCTTACGGATATGCCAAAGGACGAAAAATACGATTTCATAATACTTGACCCTCCGGCATTTACCAAGTCGCGCTCTACTGTCGGTTCAGCTTCACGCGGCTACAAGGATATAAATATGCGTGCTATGCGTCTGCTGCCAAGGGGAGGGTATCTTGCTACCTGCTCGTGTTCTCACTTTATGCGGGAGGATATGTTCACGAGGGTCATAGCTTCTGCCGCATCGGACGCAGGAGTACAGCTTCGACAGATAGAAGCCCGTCAGCAGTCGCCCGACCACCCCATACTGTGGGGAGTGCCCGAGACAAACTATTTAAAATTCTATATTTTTCAGGTGGTGTAGCGGCAAAGCTTTGCACTTATGCCGATCTTATGCCGTGCAGCTGTTCTGCGCGGCATTTTTTTATCAAAAATCATTATCTGTCGCTTGAACGGACAGTCCGACTGTGCTAATATATTATGCGGTATTAAGGAAGCACTGATTAAATCCAGTGCGCATATCGCGCCGTTAGATTTTTCGCCAGATTGTATCAAGTGAGCGCAGGAAACCTGTCGGTTGTGGGGCAAATTTGGTGCAAGATGGCGGAAAAGATGCAAGCGAGATGAGTGCTGAGCCGTTAGGCGTGATTCATTCAGTGGTTCCTTACAAGGAAAGGAAGCATAAAAATGAATGAAAACATTTACGGAGCATTTTCGTATCTGTTGGTGCTTGTTATAATTATCTCCTCGACAAAGGTGTTCGGTCTGTTGTCAAAGAGAGTAAATATGCCACAGGTAGTCGGAGCGCTCGTAGCAGGAGTAATAGTAGATCCGTCGTGTCTTAATCTGGTACAGATGAGCGACGGAGATTTTTTGTCAAAAACCGCAGAGATAGGCGTTATAATGCTGATGTTCTCCGCCGGTATCGGTACGGACTTTTCCGAGCTGAAAAAAACAGGGCTTGCCTCTGTCATTGTAGCGCTTATCGGCGTCATAGTTCCGCTCTTTGGAGGTGCGCTTACCTATAGCCTATTTATGGGCAGAGATATATGGAGCCTTGACTCGATATTTGTCGGAGTGGTGCTTATGGCGACCTCGGTGAGCATTACCGTAGAAACGCTCAGAGAGCTTGGAAAGCTTCAGACGCGAATGGGTACGGCGATACTCGGCGCTGCAATTATAGATGATATTATAGGAATCATAGTGCTTACCCTCGTTACAAGTATGCAGAACCCGAAGCTGAACCCGTGGGAGTCGATAATCAAGATCCTGCTGTTCTTTGTTTTTGTCGCTGTGTGTGCAGCAGGAGTAAAGCTGCTTTCTATGATCCCGAGAAAATACTATGCAGGTAAGCACCGCATAGTCATTTTCGGACTGGCGTTTGCACTGCTTATGTCCTATTGTGCAGAGACGTTTTTCGGTGTTGCGGATATAACGGGAGCGTACTTTGCAGGACTCATTCTCTGTAACTATGCAAGC
>JAHKXX010000321.1 GCA_020627425.1 bacterium | reverse complement strand
CTGCATCACAACGCCTATTATTTCACTTCTTGCAATAAACATCCCTATGCTAAGACTCAGCAGAAACACTCTGAGAAGCGGCGCTATGGTAACAAGCTATGAAACGGTAAAACAGTTCTGTGACACAAACGCAGTTATTATAGACTACTCTCAGCTTTATCCAAAGGGTACGGTCACACTCAGCGGTATGAAGGCATTCAAGCAGAGCAAGATAAACGACGCTATATCCTGCGGCGCCGCAGTTACATATGCTGTAAACGGCACCATGTCCGGTATTTTTGATAATATAGTTCAGTGCAGCAGAAACAGTCTGCCAAAGGTCGACAACGTGATATACGAGGACAACAAAGGTCTCGTAGGCTGGGTACAGGGTCAGAGAATACTGATAGGTAACCGCGAGCTGCTTGCTGCCCACAATGTCAAAGCACCGGACAAAAGCGTCGAGGAGAGATATACCAAGGATAACCACAGTATTGCTTATATTTCCGTTGCAGGCGAGCTTATAGCGATGTTCATACTATCCTATAAGCCAAGGAGAGAAACAATTCACGAGCTGAGAACGCTTGAGGATAACGGCGTAAGCTTTATAATACGTACCGTAGACCCGAACATAACCAAGGAGAGCGTTGCGGAAAAGTTCTTCCTCTATCACAGATGCATTACGATCCTGCCTACAGGACTGGGAAATGTTGCCCACAAGGTAATGTCAGAAACCGACGACAGCTCAAGAGCATACCTTGTGACAAGAGGAAGGCTGCATTCCTTTGCAAAAGCCGTTTCGGGATGTATAAGAATAAAATCCAACGTAACACTGTCTAAAATACTGCAATATATAGCCATAGTAATAGGATTTGTTCTTGTTACGGTAATATCGTTTATCTCCGGCTTTGAAAAGCTGGGATGTATAGAAATGCTTATCTACATCCTGTTCTGGGCTGTTGCGACGATCTCGGTATCTATGATAAAAAAGTAAAGGAAAGGGAATTATATAATGAAAGTAGCACCGTCACTTTTATCGTGTGATTTTGCAAAAATCGGGGAGGAAATAGAACGCGTCGACAGGGCAGGAGCCGATCTGATACATCTTGATGTAATGGACGGTCATTTCGTGCCCAATCTGACCATTGGTCCCGGAATAGTCAAGGCTGCCCGTCCGTATACAAAGCTTCCGTTTGACGTACACCTTATGATCGACTATCCTATAGATTATATCGACGCGTTTGCAGATGCAGGCGCGGATATAATAACCTTTCATCTGGAAGCAAAATCAGACATTAACGATACAATAGATAAAATAAACAGTAGGGGTATAAAGCCCGGCATTGTAATAAAGCCGAAAACTCCTGCAAGTGCTGCTTTCCCCTATCTTGACAGGGTATATATGGTACTGGTTATGACTGTAGAGCCGGGATTCGGCGGACAGTCGTTTATGGCTGATATGATGCCGAAGGTAGTAGAACTGAAAAAGGAATGCAAGAAGCGTGGTCTTGACGTACTGATAGAGGTTGACGGGGGTATCTCAGAAAATACAGTATCCGCAGCAGCCGATGCCGGGGTCGATATATGTGTATCGGGCACAGGCGTGTTCAAGGCTGAGGATCCCGCAAAGGCTATAGCCTTCCTGCAAGATTCCGACAAAAAATAAAACAAAAAAGGTGTTGCAGCCCGTTTCCTTCGGGTGCAACACCTTAAATTTTTTAGCCGAGATTTTTCTTTATAGCTGCAAGCAGCTCGTCAAAGCTTTCAAAAGCTTCAAGCTCGGGGTTATCCTCTTTTATCTTGTCGGTGCTTCTGAAGAGGAAGCCTGCTTTACTTGCCTTTATCATACCAAGGTCGTTATAGCTGTCGCCGCTTGCTATGGTTTCATAGCCGATAGACTGAAGAGCCTTGACAGTAGTGTACTTGGAGTTCTCTATCCTCATTCTGAAGCCTGTTATTTCTCCGCTGTCGGCAACCTCGAGTGAATTACAGAAAATTGTCGGCCAGCCAAGCTTTTTCATAAGCGGCTTTGCAAACTGTGTAAATGTATCGCTTATAATAATAACCTGAGTCAAAGATCTTAATTCGTCAAGAAATTCCTTTGCGCCCGGTAGAGGATCTATCTTTGCTATAGTGTCCTGTATCTCCTTTAATCCCAAGCCGTGCTGTCTGAGTATATCAAGTCGATAATTCATCAGCTTGCTGTAGTCAGGCTCGTCACGGGTAGTCCTTTTCAGCTCCGGAATACCGCTTGCCTCAGCAAATGCTATCCATATTTCGGGTACAAGCACACCCTCAAGATCCAAACAAACTATATCCATTATTTCTGCTCCTTTTGATAAATATTTGCGACTCGTGTCACAGTGCTATTATACCATATCTTATCAGAAAATGACAGACAATTTTTTAAAAATTGCAAAAAAATACCGTACAGACTAAAAATATGGTCTGTACGGCGTTATTATGGATTAATTATCCGTCATTATGTCACTTTACCGATAAAACTAACAAAAACGCAGGTTCACGTTTTTTCATCAGCCTGTAGTAATATACGGACGAAGAGAGCCTGCCACATTGTTGATAGGCATCGTCTGGAGCCACACATGACCGGGACCTGTTACTTTGGTATTGAAGAAGCCCTCACCGCCGAACAGCTTGTTTCCTAAACCGGCAACTGACTCTATTGATATAGAGCAGGTGGAGTCCATAGCCGCAAGGTAACCTGTGTCGACCAGCATAGACTGTCCCTGTTCAAGCTGATATTCAACTATACTTCCGTCAAACTCGAGGAATGCCATTCCCTGACCGCTGAAAAGCTGCATAATGAAGCCTTCACCGCCAAAGAAGCCGGTACCGAAGCGCTTGTTAAAGAATATGCTCATCTGCACGCCCTGTGTGCAGGCAAGATATGCGTGCTTCTGGGCAACTATGTTCCTGTTTTGAGTTATCTCGAAGGGAAGTATATTACCCGGGGTCGAGGACGCAAACGCTATCTCTCCGGGGCCGTTCTTAGCAGTATAAATATTTTGGAAAATAGATTCACCGCTGAACGAGCGACTGAACATTTTTCCGAGTCCGCCGCCTGCATTTGTAGACATCTGCATATTCGGCGTCATCCAAGCCATAGCGCCCTGCTGACAGTTAACGCTTTCGTTGGCATCCAGCAGAATATCAACCACCGGAAAAGGAGTACCTTTGATTTCATACTTCATTTTTCAACACATCCTTAATAATAATATTTTTACGCGTTTCTCCACCGCGTTTGGATCTCTGAAGACAATTCCTTTATTTTTTCATAGTGCGTTTTATAGTCGTTCATAAGCCTGCCGTTATCCTTCTGATACAGTGTAGGATCGTTTTTCTCGTACGCATAGGAAGCAAGGGCTTTGATCTGGGTAATATCCGACAGTGCAGTAGTAGACTCGTCGGCAAGCGTTTTGTCAAGATCCCTGAAGTCCTCGGTAGCGTTCAGCTCCAGTATCTGGTCATAAAGTCCTGCAAGTGTATCGAGCGTAGACAGATATGCCTTTGATAGCTTTTCATCTGAATAGTCAAAGCTTTTTTCCTGTTCGTTCAGAGTTCTTGTTGCCATAACGGCATTATCCACAAGCTGTTTTACGTTTGAAACGTATTCCTCGTTTTGTTTGGCTCTGCCTGCCGAACAGCCTGCAAGCACAAACATAAGCAGTGCCAGTATAAATGATGACAACGACCTTGCGATCAGTTCGGTTTTCTTCATAGAATATCTCCGTTCATATAAAATCAAAACTCTACTTTGCCTGTCTGATCGTATATCTGCTTATACAGATCATATGCTCTTGATCTGTAGAAATTATAGACCTTTGAATCCGCCTCAAGCAAAGCAAAGGAATCGGACGCATCAGTGTAAAATGACTGTATAGCCGCGTCAGCGTTAGCGCTCCATTCGTTCTGCTCATTAACAATAGCATCAGCCTTTTCACCGTAGGAGCCTGAAAGCGACAGCAGCTCGTTATACGCTTCATCAACCTGAGCTTTCCACTTCCCGGTATATTCCTGACAGATAGCTCTCATTTCGTTTTCGGCCGAAGCGTCTTTTATAGCCTCATTATATGCCGTATCAATGGAATTTTTTTTGAAAGCCGAATCATATACGGGATCATCGACCGAGCTTTCGTGGTCGTTATGCTCCTCGTAGGACTCGTCGTCATAATTATAGCCGTCAACACTGCTGTCGTATACAAAGGTACCGTCACTGTCAAGGCTTATCTCCGGAACAGAAGAACCGGTGTTACCACTGACCTCTGTGGTTTCAGGATCGCTGCTATGAAACTCATTTTGGGTGCTTTCACCCTGAATTGATGACTCTGAAAATATGCTGTCGGTCTGTACAGAAGAGTCTGCTGTTTCTGACGCTGAGGTAGTTTTGGTATTTTGGTTACATGCAGCAAGCGCTGTTACAGAAGCAACGCACAGCAAGGCAATGAGCGTTATTGTTTTTCCGGTTTTCATATATATCTTCCTTTTGACATTACTTACTTTTCTTTTTCTATGATACCACAAATAATTGTATTTATCAACAAATAATTTTATAAAACAACTGCTAAAACAAGCATTTCGCGTATTTTTTCATATATACTGTCAAGCTGTGACACCGGCAGCGGGTTTCTGCCCTTTCCTACCTCTACCGTAAAGGCAGGACGCTTGAAATGCTCCTCAAACCAGTCCTTAAAGCCGCCTCCGTATGCCAGTCCGTTTGTATCGGATACTTTATACCCGCTTGAGCAGGACATAATTCTTGCCATTTTATATGCCTCATCATCATTATAATCACCAAAGCTCCAGTATATCTCCTCTCCCTGACTGTGCAGGGCTATGGCGTGTGCTATATGTCCGGTACGGCAATATGATGCAACTGTACGGCTTTCCGGCTCGCTTTCGGGATACTCACCGCCAAAGCGCGTCGGTGATGCGCAGGTTATCCCGTTTTTATTTTCAAGCCTGTGCAGTTGTTCCCAGTTTGCGGAAAAATTGTGGTTAATATCTACTCCTGCCGCATTTGACTGCCAGACTGATGTATTGCCCTTACACGCGTTTATAACAACATCTCTGTAATCACCTGCGCTGTCCGCACCGTTTATCTGTATCTCTACTCCGTCCGGGTTTACGCACGGGATTATCGCTATACCTCGTCTGTTCAGAATACTTCCCATTTTTACTCCGCACATACTTCTGCCCGTGATCACGGAATAGCACAGCTCATCAACAAATCTGAGCAGCAGCAGGGAGGTTATCCACTCCATTCCGTGATATGCACCGGTAAAAAGTACCTGGTTTTTTCTGTTGCCTATGCACAAAAGGTCAATAGGACGGGAGCACCTACTCTCCCCTATAGTATCTCTTGATAAAAAACCATAGTCCATAAGCAGGTTTCCTATTAACGCTTCTCTGGTTTTTCTGTCCGCTTTTTTGTACATCATCTCACTGCAAAGCATATTGTTACCTCCTTCAACCAATCATCCACCTATAATATATACTTAAAATAATAAAAAATATGTCACAATACATTTCTCATAAATTATTTTTATCGACTATTACAAGTCAGATTATTGACAGAATCCCTTTTTTCTACTATTATATAAACACAAAGTATGTCCCCCGAGTCTTAGTAGACGGGAGCCATATAGCCTTTGCTTATTTAAAGCAAAGCTTTTATCAACAGGCAGGCGTTGCTTGTTTTTACCACGAAAAAAACATTTTCTAGACCAGATCAACAAAGCACACAGATATCGCCGCGGTAGCTGTTAACAAGGCTTTGTGCGGTGTTATCTTAATACTATTACTTCAAAAGGGGTGCATATATTTATGCCGGGTGATCCTGACGCGACCTTGTATTTTTTCTCTACACCTGTGGGCATAGCAATAGCTACTGTAGTTATTATAATGCTGATCATTCTTTGCTCGTTTTTTTCTCTGTGCGGATATTTACTGAATACATCCGGTTTATCCGTATTAAAGAGTCTTGAGTCTGACAATAAAAAAAGCACTGAGCTTGCCGTAAAAATAAAAAACAACTCCGCAGAATATTCAAGGGCTGCCCTGACGGGCTTTTGCTTTAACGCCATAGTGATAGTGATACTGTCGATACTTACTTATACACAGCCGCTGAATGGACTGCTTGATGATCTGATCTCCCACAGAAACCTTTGCTATGCTGTAGCCGTTACGATTATTTTTCTGCTGGATCTGATCTTAATAGTTACGCTTTGCCGGCTTGTCCCGGAAAAATCAGCCGCCGACGAACCGGATAAAAAACTACTAAAGTTAAGCCGCATGTTCCGGCTACTGTGCGCTTTGCTAAAGCCGATAGTAACTGTCTGTACTGTATTTACTAATATTATTCTCCGTATTTTCGGACATAATACAAGTAAAAGCACCAAAAACCTGACTGAAGAAAAAATTCTGATGATGGTGGATGAGGGCGAAGAAAACGGTTCTATAGAAGAAAACACAAAAAGCATGATAGAAAATGTTTTTGACTTTGACGATACTACCGTAGGAGAGATCATGACCCACCGGAAGGACGTTGTAGCGGTAAGAGATAATATTTCGGTGACAGATCTCGCTGCAAAGGCTCTTGAAAGCGGAAAGTCCAGAATACCGGTATATCATGAGGATATTGACGATATAAAGGGTATAATCTATGTAAAAGACCTTTTACAATTCGTAAGCACGAACGCTCCTACAGAGCGTATCAGCGAAAAGCTGCTGCACGATGCTGTGTTCGTGCCTGAATCAAAGCGATGCAGCGAAATGTTCAAGCTGATGACCTCAAACAAAACACAGATAGCCGTTATAGTAGATGAATACGGCGGCACCTGCGGAATAGTTACTATGGAGGATCTGATAGAATCCATACTCGGAAACATTCAGGATGAATATGACAACGAGGACGAGGAGATAAGAAAAGTAAGCGATTACAGCTTTTCTGTAGACGGGTCAGCCTCACTTGATGAGATAAGCGAGCTTACCGGAATTGATTTTGACAATGAGGAAAGCGACACCGCAGCAGGTCTTATGCTTGACAGAATGGGACATATACCAAAGCACGGCGAGCATCCGTCAATTATGATAGACGGAACACGATTTACTGTTGTGGAATCCGATAACCGCAGAATAGTCAAGATACTTATAGTAAAAAACCATAAGAGCAAATAAAAAAATACGCCTTCTGCCCTATAAAGCAGTCGGCGTATTTTTTTGGCACCAGATATTAAGGAACTGTTCATCAATAACTTTAATTTCTTCACAGTCCCTAAGCAGCTGACGACTCCTCTGAATTTGAGCTCTCTGAGGAGTCATCCTCTGAATCAAGAGAAGGTATCTCCTCTTTGTTATCTGACAGCGGTTTTGCCTGAGCGGCTGTTTCTTTTGCATACCGGGCAGGAGTATAGCCCTCTATGTTTCCGTTTAATACGGCTATTGCCTGACCCTTGCCGTCAAGATAGACCTGTAGTGTATCGGCGGATCTTTTTCCGTCGACATCAAACATAAACGATACCTCGAGCAAAAGCTCACAGCCATCAACAGATGCAGGCGGCTCTGTGTTATATCTTGCTATTCCCTTTACGTTTTCAATAAAGTTTGTAACGTTTCGCATTGAAATATTTCTGCCGTCCAGAGAAGCTGTTGTTTTTACGGTTTCCTCGTACTTGTCATTTATAACGGTTTCATGATTTATACTGTAGGAGCTGCTTATATCCTTTGTTTTGACAGACATACCGTAAACGCTGTCCATATACGGATTGATTATTTCCTTTGCGAGAAAGTCCTTTTTTTCTGCCTCATACCACGCCAGAGCAGACACTGCCGTGCGGCAGATTATAGTAGAGCCGCTTCGCATAATATAGCAGTTTCCGTCCTTGTCCGCCTTTGAAGCCAGAATCTTTACGCTTGTGTTGTCGCCGGCTTCGGCACTGACGATCATATACGGTGAGTCAAGCCCGTATTTTTTCAGGGTATCCTTATCTGCCTGTACTGCCGATACACTGTCCGCAGTGATACCGTACAGAGATGTACCGAAGCTTTCAACGCTTGCGTTATCGCAGTTTTCTCTCTGCGGCGAGGTCATAATATAGGTACAGAAATTGATCTTATTCTGCTCATCGGAAATAATTATATCCTTGTCATACAATTCTCCGCTGAGGGATATTTTTTTGATCTTATAGTCAGTATTGAAGGATCCTGTTATATTACTGTCAAACATCTGCAGCTTGTCCAGCAGAAACACGTCAACCATAGTGGACTGTACCAGATAAACATAGTTGTTGTCCTTGATTCTAAGGTAAACGCCCTTATTATCGGGGGCATCGTTGCCTATGTATAAGGTCGTGGTTGATCCGTCACTGAACACTGCCATAACGGTCGCCCGCGGCGTCTTTAGTCCGTACTCGTCAAATTTTTTACCGCTTTTATCCACTATCTGGGTCGCTGCCATATAATTACATTCACGAACGAGAAGGTCCGTCATCTCCTTTGACAGTTCTTCATTCTCATACTCCTGCATGGTGTAAATCATTTCCACCTCGTCGGGAGTGCTGGCCAGCGTCTTGTAATCATTTATCTCCGAGCGCTCTGAAGACTCGGTTTTTGATGATTCCTCTTCGATATAGCTTGTATCAGCGGAGCTGTCGGTTATATCCGAATCCGTATAGGTATAACCCAAAAGCTGATACTCTCCGTATTCATTTTTTACGGTTATCTCTTCTACATCAAGAGAGGTCTTATCATATAGCAGTATAGATTCGCCTACACTTGTTTCGTTTATCTTTGCTTCCTCGGAAGGCAGCGAAAGCACAACTACAAGAGCGGCTCCGAGAATTGCAACAGAGCCGAGCGCGGCAACTATGACCTTTGTGTTTTTCTTCAACACACTCACCCTCTCTTATCTGTTTCTGCGTACTATATGCATTACAAGACCCGTACCGAGTATCAGCAACGGCAGAATTGCAAACACCACTACTCCCAGGGACATAGCGACATTCTGGCTTATAGAAAGGTCGTATTCAGATATTACCTTTTCGCTAACCTTTACCATATCCGTACTTCTGCCGTTAAGAGTTGCCAGCATATCGAATATGTATGTGCTGTTGCTGTAATTGGATCCGAGATACGGCTTTGTAAACATAGCCTTTGATCCTGCAAGCACTATAGTTGATTTTGTATCCT
>JAHKXX010000320.1 GCA_020627425.1 bacterium | reverse complement strand
TTCCTCCTTTAATAGCTTAGGAACTGTGAAGAAATAAATTTTAAGATTCATTAATGAAAAGTTCCTTATTCGGCGTCATCTCTCCAGACGCTGTAATTGGATTTATCGCTCTTCTTTACATCATACAGCCTTGTATCGGCGTGCTTGAGGGCTATATTCATCTCTTTTTCATTGTATGACTTGCCTGACGCAATACCGATAGAGCAGGACAGTCTGTGGTTTTCGGGAACCGTGACATCGCCCTTTACCGTCCTTTTGATAACGTCTATAAAGCTGTTGTCTCTGTCGATTCCGGCATATATTGCCTTTGCTACGGCTATACCGTCGTCAAGCCCGTGATCCGGCATTACTATAACGTATTCGTCGCCGCCGTAACGGGATATATAGCCCTTATCCCCGGCGACCTCCTCGAACAGCCGCGAAAAGGCTATAAGCACCGCATCTCCTACGTCATGTCCGTATGTATCGTTACAGTATTTAAAGTTGTCAAGGTCGATATACAGCACAGTAAACGGTACATCGGGCTTTTCACCGCGTCTTACCATTTCGGAATGATCCTCAAGCTTCTTTGTAAAGCCCTGTCTGTTTAGCAGCCCCGTAAGCAAATCTGTTACAGCGCTCTGCTGCAGTTTTTTGTTTATGAGCTTTATCTCGTTTCTTGTGCTTATCCTATAGAGTGTGTCCATCATCTGACGAAGGGCAAACTTAAATATCGTAAGATCGCTTCTGTCAAGGAACACTATGTTTCCGGTCATATTATCGTGAAGCTCGGTACACGCCATAAGGAAGCTTTGCAGCTTGTCACCGGAATATATAGGCACACAGGCTATAGACAGAATGTTGTTTATTCCGTACAGAGACGTAATAGCCGGATACTCATAGAATTCCCTGTCAAAGCGTGAGCAGGCAAAATCCTTTTTGTGGCTGCTGAAATAGTCCGCAAGCACTGACAGCTGTTCCTCTGTGAGAGCTATATCTCCTCCGTTATAACGGAGCACCGGCACGCCTTCCTTCATTTCAACATATATTATGGTATCAATACTATAGTTATTCTGAAGCATAACCATAGAATCCTCTATAATATCGTCCTGAGTCATATTTTCCTTATTGAGCAGCTCCTGCCAGTTAACAAGAAAATCTATACCCTTTGTTCTGTCGGCAAGCATCATCTCCATCTCGGAGATCTGTACAAGCTCATCAAGGTGGTATTTATCAACGCTTGTCAGCGGAAGCGAGATATGCTTCTGTATGAGAGATCTGTTGTGCAGCTTTGCAAAAAGCATTTCCTCTTTGTGCTTATAGCCGTTTTTGTTACAGAACTCTATGCAGTTATCAAGTATTTCCTCTGCATCCTTCTGTCTGCCCTGTCTGATATACAGATCCGCCTGCTCGTCTGCAAACATCGCATAAACAAAGAACAGCAGTCCTTCTGAGCGGAACATATGAAATTTTGCCTTATCAAAATACTCCTGTGCCTTTTCTATATTGTTTGACTTCTCAAGCAGACCGCTCGCAAAGTAGTAGAAGAACATATCGTCATCCCACAGGAAATACTCCGGCTCGCCATCCGGGTGGAGTATATGAGACAGCACGCGCTCCATTTTATTAAGGTAAAAATGAGCGTTATAATCTATACCCATTTTATAGCTGCAGTAAACTATCATACCGTAGACCTTTGAAATATTGCATATCTTCATACGGTGCATCTTGACGGAGTTGAGCAGCTTCAGGCTGTACAGCAGGTAGTTGTATGCCGTCTCGAAGCTTCCGGCAAGGATAGCGTTTGTAGCCATATTATAAAGTGTTTCCGCAACGTAATAGGTGCTTTTTTGTTTGTGGAAAAGCTCCAGAGCCTTGTTGAAGTAGTCGTTGGCAATAGTAAACTGCTCGCTGACAATACGGTTAAAGCCGAGACCGTTGTATATGCCTGCCTCCTCAGCTTTGTCGTCCTCCTTCTCGATTATCTCGAGACACTTTTTATAGTAATAGTCAACATAGGAATAACAGCCGTATCCCTGTGCCAGAAATACGTTCTTTCTCCAGGCATCTATTATAAGCCTGTCGTTTTTGAGCATTTTTGCAAGCTCCATACCTCTCCTGAAGCTTCCCTGATTTTCGCACTTCTGCGGGTCGCCTATAAAGCTCTCCCTGACGTTTCCTACGCCGAAGAACAGCACATGGGCTAAATGGTTATAAGCCTTGAACTTCATGGCCTTTTCGTAAAAACCATTCAGTTGTCCGTCATCTATATTTCTGTCCCAGCGATAGAAGCTGTCAAAGCCGTCAAGCTTGCAGAAGAATTCGAGCATCTCGGAGCTGAACATAAACGCCTCCGAGCGGCTTCGCATAGCTATCTTTTTGCATTTTTCCGCGTTCTTTTTCGCAAGCGAGGGCTGACCTCCGTAAACCTCGCACATAGTCAGCAGATAGTGATAGCGGTATGCGGTCCTTATATTCGGATGTTTATTGTTGACATTTTTCAGCTTGTCACACATCATAAGAGCAGTATTTATATTTCTGTCATAGAGTGCGGCAGTCGCATACAGCACATAGAACCTTGCCTGATTTTTTGCGCTGATATTATACTTGTCAATTATTATTTTGTTATATATTACCCTGAGATAATAAAGCGCCTGCTTTATAGCAAGGGTAAGTATCATATTGTTGATGGTATCGAGATAATTTTCCAGTTCCTCGGGTCTGGGCTCAAAGCTTTCGACTATATTCACGTCTGCCTGTGGATCCTGCATATTCCAGTCGAGCATATAGTTAAGCTCTTCTATCTTGTATACAAGAGCAGTCCATTTCTCGGCTGTATAGGACGGCGTCGCATAAGCCTCGTTATAGTTTGCAAGCAAAGAGATCTTCTCGTATTTTTTCTGTATAAACTCACACAGAAAATGCAGGGTTGAATTTTCTGCAAGGTGCAGTCTGTTTAGCACAAGGAGCAGCGTATGCTGCTTTGATATATAGGCAAAAAGGGACGCAAGCGACTCAGCCATCTGGCGGCGCTCGTACTCCACCTCTATTACCATTATTTTCTCCTCACGCTCACAGCTTCCGGTAAGTATATAGGATTTCAGAGTAGAGCGGTCAAGGTAATATACTCCCGCCTCCTCTAAAAAATCATCAACAGGTACATCCTTATAATACTTAAAATAAAGCTGCTTAATCCAGCCGAGGAACGGCTCGTATGCCTCCTGTATACGGCTGGCGGAGAATTCGTGGTACATAAGCTCTATGTCGCTGTTGCTTTTCTCAACAACATGCTCTATATCGTCTATAGGTACGTTAAGTGTATTGTAATGCTTAACAAAAAGAATATTGCTGTGATTTTGTTCCAGACCGCGAATGATCGAATCAGCGATCTTTCTTGTATAAAGCTGAGAAAAAGATTCCATATTATATACCCCCAACAAGGTCATTATAACAAATTAAACGATAATTTTCAATATATAAAAAATTTTTTATAGCAAGATTAATAAAGATTTTACAAATCAAATTAAAATTCATACAAAAAGACGCCCCGTGTGTCCATTTTTCGGGACACAGGGCGTCTGAGTGAAGTTTTTTTCAAAACTAATTCACGGTCTTATTCATTGTTTTCCTCGTCCTGACTGTCTTCATTATTATCATCAAACAGTCCTGCCTCTTCCTGATTTGCAAGATGCTCGCTGTTGGTTCTTGCGTAGTAAGCGACAGCAGGCTCGTCTGCGGTAGCAGCCTTGTGACAGAAGTAGTAGTAGTCAGTCTTGTCGGGGTTGACGGCTGCCAGTATAGCCTCGAGTCCGGGGTTACAGATAGGACCTGCGGGCAGACCCTCGTATTTATATGTACTGTAGTTGCTGACATATGTACTGCGGATATTTATCGGAATATCCTGCTCAGACGGATAGGGGTAGTACACCGTGGAGTCAAGCTGAAGATAGCCGAGTCCGGCCTCGCCGTCGGAGTTTCTGCCGCCGTTTTCAAGAGTGTCAAGACGGTTATGCAGTATTGACGAGATAACATACATATCCTCAGTATTTGCAGCCTCTGCCTGTATCAGAGAGGCAAGGTTTATTGCCTCCTCCATTGTAAGACCTATCTTCTTTGCTCGTTCCTCTATTGTTACCTTCTTATCAAAGCCGTCCGCTCTGGACTTGGTAAGGTAGATCTTTCTTCTGTAGTTTGCGAGGAACTTTCTTATAACGGAGTCCGTATCCTCTCCTACAAAGAAATCGTAGGTATCCGGGAACAGATAGCCCTCAAGCTTATAGTAGCGTTTATCCTGGTTCTTTATATCCCCTATGAACTCATAGTCCTTATCAAATTCATTGGAATTGCAAAGCTTCAGGAAGTCGTCCTTGTCGCAGACCTTACCGGTGTCCAGCTTTTCGGCATATTCCTGTACCGTCATACCCTCGGTAAAGCGAAGCGTTACAACGTCAGTACGGTTAAAGTTGGATTGCAGGTAATTGATAAGAGCCTGATAGTCCTTGTTTGTTTCAACGTCAAAGGTACCCTGAGTAAAGCCCGTAGTGGATCTTGTAAGCGTCGCATAGAGCTTAAAGAAGCCCGGGTTATTTATTACCTTGTTTTTTACAAGAATATCGGTGACCGTATCAAGAGACGCGTCCTTTGGTATTGTAACGCTGACGCTGTTTTCTTTTTCTCTGCCGACAGCCAGAAGGTCGTTGACGCCGACCATTATATACTGTCCGAAAACGATACCGACGAGAGCTATCATAACGATCCACACAACACGGAAGAGAATACGGTTTTTCTTTGCTTTTTTCTTTTTGCGTTTTTTGTCCGCTTTTTGTGCCTTTCTCAGAGTAGCCTTGTCTACATCCGTCTCAGACGGAGTATCCGCAAAGCTTTCTATCACGTTAGAGGCATTCCCGCTTGAAATATCGTCGTAGTCGTCATTTTCACGGCTTATATCCATTATAAACTCCACATCGTTTTCCTGCTGTGAAGAGTCACTTGATATATCCTCTTCTGTAATATTGGTTTCCGAGCTGCTGCTTATTTCCTTCTGCTCGGAAATATCGGCAGGGTCGTATATATCATCGTCAAAGGTTACTTTAAAATTTGCAATTTTTTCCTGTCTTTTTTGTTCAAGCTCGTCGCTCATACCCGTGCGCCTCCTTTTTTCCTTTACCGTGCAGTACGTCTTATATAGGCTTCCGTTACGATCAGTTCAACGGACTTATCATATCTGTTCTTCGGCAATTCCTTGAACCTTACAAATTCCGAATAGCACAGACCTGCCGTTCTGCCCTTATAGGATGACAAAAACCTGTCGTAATATCCCATTCCGTAGCCGAGTCTGTAGCCGGACACATCAAACGACAGTCCGGGGACTATACAAAAGCTGTCGGAAAAGTCCTCTGCTTTTTTACATTCCTCTGTTTTCGGCTCCAACACCGAAAAGCAGCCCGGCTCCAGCTGATCTGCGGATGTAATGATGTAGAATTCCATATCCCTTGTATTTTCAACACACCTTGGCACCGCAACAGTCTTATTGTCGCCGAGTGCATAGTCAATAAGCCGTCTGGTATCTACCTCTGTTCCTTTTGAAACATAGGTGAGCAGCAGCTTACATTCTTTATATTGCGTCAGTCTGACAACGCGTTCAAACACCGCCTCGTCAAGCCTTTGCTTCTCCTCGGGCAGGATACTGTTTCGTATATTTATATATTTTTCTCTCAGCGATTTTTTTACTGCCCTGCCATTATTTACCGACATTGTAGTGAATCCTTTACTCTTTTACTTGCATCCGTACCCTTCATCACCTCTAAAAGCTTCAGTCCGAACTCAAGTGCAACGCCCATACCGCGTGCCGTTATTATATTGCCGTCCTGCTCTACAAAGTCGCCAAGGGTTGCTCCCTCAAGCTCGCTCTGAAAAGACGGGAAAGCCGTAGCCTTTTTTCCCTTTAACATTCCAAGGTGACCAAGTATAGACGGTGCTGCGCAGATAGCGGCTATTATTTTATTATTATCAAAGCAGTATTTCACCGCGTCGATAACTGTTTTATTTTTTTCAAGGTTCAACGTACCGGGCATACCGCCGGGCAGTATCACCGCGTCCACGCCGTCAAAGGAGGTTATATCATCTGTAGTAATATCCGCCTCCACGTTTATACCGTGTGAGCCTTTGACAAATTTAGTGCCGACCCCGACAGTAACAAGCTCTGTCTTTCCGCGGCGAAGCACATCTACAGGTGTCAGTGCCTCTATCTCTTCAAAACCCTCTGCAAGAAACAAGTATATCATAAAAAAGTCGTCCTTTCCGTTTATTGGTTTTTCCCAAACAATCTCCTACCCTATATTAAAACTCAAAATCCCCCACTTGTCAAGCGGCGGCGGAGTGCCTCCGCTGTCAATTCGCGCACTCAACTTGGTGTCGCCGCCGACTTTTTGGGCACGCGGTCAAGCTTGGTTTATGATACGTCACCATCCGCGTCACGGCGCTCAGGGCGCCGCTCGTGCTAACTGAGGAGAGACGGCTGATATATTATTCCACTCTACTTATTGTTTCCAATAATCAGTACAGCAATTATGACGTGTGTTTGCGTAAGCATTATTACTTCTTCAGTCTTAAGTTTTCAGTCTTCAGTAAAATATAAAAGTTGGTAAACAAAACAGAATAGACAAACATACTCGCCTCCACATCAAACCAGCGTCAAGTGCCGCCCTGTGCGGCACGGCGCGGACTGAGAGGGAAAATAAACCCAATCCGTCCGCGTGCCAATAAGGTAGGCGGTAACACCGAGTAGAGTGCGCGAATTGCTCAGCGCGAGCACGCGCCGCCTGCTTGGCGTTGGTTTTGGGTTATTATGAGGGAGATTATGCCGATTATTAAGAGTGTGCCTATGAAGCCGAGGGCATAGAAGGAATTGCCGTCGCTGTCCTCGGACGCAGAGCTTTGCGGCTCCACGCTCTCCTGAATACTGCTCTCGGGGGTGATTTGTGAGCTTTGCTCCTCGCTGTCCTCGGAGTCGCTCGATGAGTAAACTACACGTTCGCCCTCTTTGCCGACAAATTTCAGAACAATGTCCTGCTTGTATTCAAGACTGTTCTCTGTAATGCTTACCAGATAGACCTTCTCTGACTGCTCGTAGCCCTTCGGAAGGTTCTTTAATTGTACGGTATAAATGTTCGGCTCAAGACTTTTAAACTCTGCCTTGCCGTCTGCATCAGTCGTTCTGCTGCTGCTTTCAAGTCGGATCTCTACACCCTTTATAGGCTCACCGCTGTCACCCTTTACCGTAAACGAGGCGTTTCCGTATACTATCGTATCGGCTGTTTTGGCATCGGATAGATTGAAGCTGTAGTCTGCGGCTCTGTATACTATTTTTAAAGATGAAGGCATATCGGTGTAGCTTCCTGCATATTTGCTAAGGTGTGAAAGACAGCTTCTGAGACTCGTGATGTCATAAATAAAGCTTACAAGTCCGCTGCTGTCTGTTGTTATACTGCTTATGCTGTATGCGTCAGCACTCAGATAGCCGGTCTCTATGAGCCTGTCGATGGGGTCTGCATAGTCGTATTTGTGCGTATCGGAGTTGTATGTCGCCGCATAGAGTCTGAACCCCATAAGAGCGTTTTCGTCGCGTGCGCTGAGCTTCAGATATATCCTGCCGTTTTCGGTATATGTCTTTCCGCTGACATTTGCAGGCTTTTTGTTGTCACAGACAAAGTCGTAACTCTTTGTCTGTGCAGGCAACAGCTCGCCTTGACTGTTCATTCCCGAAGCGCTGACAGTATAGGTGTATTTTCCGTCGGGAAGCGATGAGAAGAATTTTTGCAGCGCAGAGCTTTTCTTATAGGTATAGGTAAGAGAAGAAACCGACCCGGAACTATAGGAGCTTATGTTGCCAAGATCAAAGCTGCGGTCGGTATTTCCGTCAGACGAGCGGATATTTATCCGCACGTTATAAGCGTTTTTCAGCAGATATATATCAGGCAGTATAAACGAGTCCTGCAGATAACTGTTGTCTTCAAAATTTCTGAGCGTATCCTTACCTATTGAAATATTGTCGGCGCTTACCCGGTCTGTAAAAATATTATAGCCGAGCGTATATGCGGAATTTATGTCCTGCCCGTCAAAAGCCGACAGAACACCCTTTTTGCCCGAAAGGCTGTCACTGTCATCATAAACGGTGCTGTCAAACACCGGCTGGGCAGAGGTGTCTCCGTAGAAGCCCATAACAGGTATATTCAGCCTTGTATCTTCCGACGAGAAAAATACATATCCGTCAATATAAAAGCCGTTTTCAAAGCTTTTGCTCATAGCAACGGCAAAAACATCGTCAAGCCTGATTTTTATATCCAGCGACACGCTGCCCTTTGACGGCACAACAATCCTGTTCTCCGATTTACCGTTTTGTGTTATCTCGACAGACAAATGCTCGTCAATATTTAGCGGAAACAGCTTGTTTATGATCGTCCCGTTTTCTGTTTCATATGAATCCGTCTGGAACACCGTGCTTACGGTGTATTCTCTTTCTTTGCCGGAATAATTGTGCACCTCTGCCTTGAAGCTGTATTCGCCCGTCGTTCCGTCACCGAGACTTGCAGAGGACATAACCGTATCATTTACCGTGACAAAGCCTGCGCTTGACAGCGCCTTGTTCATATCTATTATTCCGGCTCCCTGCAGACGGGGGGAATAATACAGAGAGCTTTCCTCTGCTTCGGTATTTGCATTGTTTTCTGTATTCTCTGTATTTTCCGAATCGTCCGTATTGTCTGTACTTTCCGTACTGTCCTCAGCCCCCGAAGGGCTGCTCTCGGTATATCTTGTGATATTATTTCCTTCGGGATAAGGAATGACCCGTGCATTACTCATCAGCAGCGATCGGATAAGGTCGTTCATATTGCTTTCTCTGTAGTCGCTGTATACGGGGTTACTCATTACATATTCCTTTAGTGCCAGAAACGAGCCGGAAAGCACGGCGGCAGACATCGAGGTTCCGGAAAAGCACTCATATTTATCGCCGTTGACGGCGGAATACACATTGCCGCCCGGAGCGGTAATATCGGGCTTCAGCTTCATATCCGGTGTAACTCCGTACGAGCTGTAATCGGAGATTACCGTGCCGCCTTCGTTATAATAGGTCTGCATACTGCTGCCGCACCTGACGAAACCCTCTTTATTCTCCGAAAGGTAGTCCGCATAGCTGCTGCTGATATATCCAAACGGCAGCGGCTGAGGAGCTGCCTTGTGGTGAAGCTCCGTATCGGGTATACTGTCGCTGTCGATAATTATAAGAGCCACCGCTCCCTTTTTATACAGTGCGTTTGCATAGGCAGCAAGTGCTGCTGCTTCATCGTTTATAACGGTATCCGGGGACTCGCTCTGAGCCAAAGCCACAATCTCGCCACGGTGCGCAAAAACAGCCTTTTGCAGAACCGTGTTTTCCTGTACGTCTTCGGCAGACTCATCCTCTTCGGGCAGCTCTGCAAGCAGATAAGGCGTATCTTTTTTCAGCGCATCAATAAGGGAATATACTAAAGCGTCGTCGGTGTCTCTGTCACCGACAAGGTTATATTCACTGTAGGGGATTTTTTTGCCGTTTACCGTCATCTCGCGGCGCAGAGCAGAGCTGCTGTCGGCAGAGGCGGCGCAAAAAACAAACTCGGGATCGGACAAACCGTTCAGAGTACCGTAGTCTATATTTCCGGCAGCAAGTAAGGAGCCGTCCCCGGACACATAGCCGTCGTTGCCGGACGGTGCTATAAACTGAGTGTCAAAGCTGTTCAGCAGATTTATAACAGAATTATAAAGCTCCCTGTCCGAGGCGTCGGACGGAGAGCCGAAGCCGCAGCTTATAACATCTGCTCCGAGCTTCACGGCATCGTCAAGCGCCGCAAAAAAAGCGCATGAGGATATTATTTTTCCGCTGTCGACAGAGGTATTGTCGGACACCTTCATCATCGCTATCTGTGCATCGGGGGCTATGCCTTTAAAGCGGTCTGCACCTGTTTTTCCGTTATTACCGCATGTCAGAGCCGCTACGGCGGTACCGTGGCTGGTTCCGGGATTATAGGTCTCGTTGTCGCCGTCGGCATAGTCATAGGCAAAGACTATTTTGTTGGTTTTATAAATATCCTTGAAGCCGTAGTCCGGAAAGGAATTGAAGTAGGCGGAATTATAAATGTTGCTTAGCTCTGCCTCGGTATATTTCGGTCTGTCGGGCAGGCTCGAAAAAGCGCTGTGCGAGATATCAAATTCATTATCTATAAAAGCCACCAGGGTTCCGCTGCCGGTGAATTTATTCTTTTCGGCAGCGTCGGCATTTATCATACTATGCACCGGCTGAGACAGAGGCAGAGGAGAAAACTTATCCGACGCCGTCTCGTTTATTATTCTTTCTGTTTCGCCGGATACGACTTTTTTTACGCCGTTTATTTTTTTCAGGTCATTAAGCCTGTTTTCGGGTATATTTACGGAAAAGCCGTTAAACACGGCAGTATAAGTAAAGCTGTGTGTAAGATCCGAGTCGGATATTATTTTTTGTATACTTGCCTTTACGATAGCCTGCTCTCTCTTTATATCGTCGTTACATCGGCGGCAGTCGTCGCTTTTTATCAGGTCACATACTGTTTTATACTTTCCGGACGATTTTATAACGGCATCCGCCAGAGAGTCCTCATTCAGGATCACTATATATGATTTTCTCACGACAGCAGGCTTTGAAGTCTCGCTCGATTCGTCATTGCTTTTTTGTGAAATAGATATAGGTGATTTACCGACCCTCTCTCCGGAGTGGTCGGCGCTTTTATGTATAGCGTTATTTATTATCGGAACGGTAAGCACCGCCGCAGTAAGAGCGACAGCAAGTATCGCCGAAAAAACACCTTTTTTCATATATAGCTCCTTCCATTGACTGCGCTTTTATCCGACACCGCATAGGATCATCGGAGTGCAGCACAAAGACTTACAACCCCAAAAGTTCTGCTGTTAATGCCAATATCTCTCTTGTTGCAAAATTCAGAAGAAGTCTCGGCGATGTCTGTGAGGGATATGCACTGCACGTTGCTCCGAGTTTTGATGTGATAATAGAAGCTCTCAGCTCGTGAAACGCATCCGTAACTATCGTCATATCTTTATTCAGGTTATTTTGTTCGATCACAGCCAATGTGTTTTTTATATTCTCCCGCGTATCCGAGGATTTATCCTCTATATATATCCTGCCTGAGTCGATACCAAGATATACAAGCTCGTTTTTTATACACTGGGCTTCACTTATATTTTCTCTGTTGCCTTGTCCTCCCGAAGCCACGCAAACAGCGTCAGGGTGTTCCTTAAGGTATTGTTCCGCCATTTTTATCCTGTCATACAGCATAAGACTCGGTCTGTCGCCGTTCACTCCACAGCCGAGCACCACCAGCGTTTCATCCCCCGTCGGAGAATTATTTGCAGCAGCTATCATAAATCCGGACAAAACAGCCGCATACAGTGCCACAGCCGACACCACTCCTACAAACACGGCAACAAGTGCACGAAGTATTTTTTTATCCTGTAGTCTTTTAAAAATTCCCGGACGCACAAGTGTATACACTGTAAAAGCACCAACAACAAAGAAATACGCCGCACCGATCACACTTCCTATATTTACTATTGCCGACGCCATATACCACAAAATCGCTGCCGTACAAACGCAGACAACCAACACCTTAAGCACCACTACTGCCGCTTTCACATTCTTCTCCTCCATATCCCGGACTTTTACATCCCATTATATAACTTTCTCCCACCCCCGTCAAGCGGCGGCGCGTGCTCGCGCTGAGCAATTCGCGCACTCTACTTGAATGTTACCGCCTGCTTTTTCGGCACGCGTACAGGTTTAGTTTATTATACCTCTCCGTCCGCGTCACGGCACTCAGGGTGCCGTTCGTGCTGCTTTATAGTAAAGGCGGGTATATTTGTCTATCCTGTTTTGTGTACCGACAGAATAAAAGAATAAAGAAAAAAGAATAATGAGTGTGATAACCTCACGGCATCCTCGCTGTACTGCTTTTTTGGAGACAATGAGTAGGATAGACAGAAATATTCG
>JAHKXX010000319.1 GCA_020627425.1 bacterium | reverse complement strand
TGTTTCTTACCACATCGCGTGAAGAAAACCAGACGCTCTCTATACCGTCGATATTCTTCAAAACCCTGACGGCGTCCTTCAGACCGGAGCGCACCCCTCCCGGCAGGTCTATCTGAGTTATATCTCCGGTTATTACCATCTTTGAATTGAAGCCCAGACGCGTCAGAAACATCTTCATCTGAGCCGGGGTAGTATTCTGCGCCTCGTCAAGAATTATAAAGCTGTCGTCAAGTGTTCTGCCTCTCATATAAGCCAGCGGAGCCACCTCTATATTGCCGCGCTCGACATATCTCTGATAGGTCTCCGCACCGAGCATATCAAACAGCGCGTCATACAGCGGTCTTAAATACGGATCCACCTTACTTTGCAGATCGCCGGGCAAAAAACCGAGCTTCTCACCTGCCTCTACAGCAGGGCGTGTAAGTATAATACGGTTTATCTGTTTGGAACGAAACGCCGTTACTGCCATAGCCACCGCAAGATAGGTCTTTCCTGTACCTGCGGGACCTATGCCGATGGTAACAGTATTCTTCATTATTGCATTACAATAGTTCTTCTGTCCTATCGTTTTGGGCTTTACGGGCTTTCCGCGAGAGGTGATACAGATACAGTCAAGGGCTATCTGTTCTATACGATGTTCATTACCCTCGTTTACAAGCGACATACAGTAGCGCACATTCTGTTCACTCAGCGCCTCGCCCCTGTTGATAAGAGCCAGCAGGCTCTCTATCACCTTGGACGCCTTATACACATTTTCGGTCTCCCCTGTTATTTTCAGCTCTGAGCCGCGGGATATGACCGTGACCATATATTCGTTCTGTATCAGCTTTACATTTTCATCAAACGCTCCGAACAGCGCCACAGCCTGTTCCATACGGTCGATATTTATTATCTGCTCTGTCACCTGATCACCTGACTGTTGATTTTTTCCGCGGGAAACGCAGAAAAATATGTAATTGAAATATATTTTTTTTAATTATAACATAAAAATAGTTAAAAGTCACTATATTTTTTTAAATTTTTTTAAAAATATTACAATTTTTCATTGAAATAACATCCAAAAACTGCTTTATTTGGCAAAGAAAGGAAATATGTGTTTCTTTTGCCATGGCAAAAAATACCGCAACCGGAAAAACTGAATATTTTTCTACGTTTTTTTATAATAAATCGGAGAAATATAATTTTTTTTACAGTAAATTATGTTATAATCAATATGTAAAAAACAAATAGATTCCGGAGGCAAGCAATACAATGAACGATATTATTTTATTTTCGATAGGTGAATTCTTCTTTGACCCGGGAAACAGAAAAATCGTCACATCTTGTCTGATGGGCATTATTACTGTGGCGCTTGTTCTGGGAACTGTGATAACCCTTATAATCAGCTACAGAAAAAACAGGCTGCCGCAACCGACCCCACAGAAAGCCCCGCTGCCCAAAAACATAACAGAGGCTGCCAGCTTTGAAATAAGACAAAAAGACCCGGAATTCAGCAACGTCGATGTTTTGTCCTTTGCAGAAAAATCATTCAAGGATATAAGAAACGCTGAATCCTCCGGAAGACTGTCCGAAATAAGAAATATCGTGTCCGAGGACTACTATACGGTACTGAGCTCTGCAGGCACAAAACGCTATAATCCAAAGGAAAAGCTGACTCAGTCCTTTGTATCCGAGCATAAGACCGAAGGCAGCAGGGAATACCTTGATATATGTATAGAGACACTTATCCCCTCCGACACGGGAGACGCCAGGGACGACAGGTTTTTGGGGTATATTCTAAAGCTGTCGCGGGACATGAACGACAAGACGCATTACCTACGGGGTATCACCACACTGAACTGCAAAAGCTGTTACGGTATACTTGACAAGGACGAGCTAAGACGCTGTCCGTACTGCGGCAGCCGTGTAAGCGTCGGAACCTCTATGTGGGACGTATGCGATATGTACAGAATCAGTGAAAGGCAGATATAACAAAATGAAGCATATAAAAAAAGCAGTCATAGCTATTCTGTCATCAGCTATTGTGTTTATGCTGATGAGCACGACAGCCTATGCGGACGATATAACCTTTGGTATCACAGACACAAGAACAGGCTGTACCTGTGTAGGCTCTACGGGAGGATTTCTGTTTATAGCCTATTCTATGATAGGCATACTTGTTGTAATGCTGATAGTAACCATAATCAAGAGGTCAAGGGACAAGATAAATAGCGGCGGCAAAATGAGGGAAAGAATAAAGAACGAATCCCTGAAAAAGGAGTACTCTCTGCCGAAGGACTATACGTTAAAAATATCCGAGGTAATAAGGTATGACGATCCCGACTTCGCCGAGTACCTCTTTATGGAAAGGGTAAAAAGAGATTACAATACCATAACAAAGTGTATGACCGAAAGAAACTCCGAGCCGCTGAAGGAGTTTATGGGCGATGTACTGTACAACAGATACCGTGAACAGATAAGCAAAATGCTGCAAACGGGTGTTTACAACGTACGCTCTGATATTATGATTGATTCTTTGTATTTTAATCTCTACAAGCGCGACAAAAACTTTGAATACATAACCGTGTTTATGCTTGGCACCCAGAAGGACTACTACACCGATATAAACGGAACACTCGTACTTAACAGTCAGGACGCTCTGCTTGACAAGCCCGTGCTTATCACCTACACAAGAAGGAAGGGCGTACACGGCACAGATGTACCCCATCAGATATCCTGTCCCAACTGCGGCGCTTCTATGTATCCCCAAAGCAGCAGAATATGTCCGTACTGCCGCTCTGCGATAAGTATCGGTGATTTCACATGGATGATGACTGATATACGCGTTACAGACCTGAACAGCACAGAATATGACGACAGAGGAATACTCATAGAGGACGACTCCTCGGTACAGTTTACCAGGGACGACAACGGCACCTTTACAGGCTATTATGATAACGGCGTCAATTTTGATTACAAAGACCCATATAAAAACAATATGGAGGAAGCTTTCAGAAATCTTTACGAGAGTCAGGCAGAATACCTGAAAGAAAAGGAGGAGGCTGACAAAAAATATAAAGCACTAAAAAGATGGTCAAAGAAATAATTACCGGATACGATCGGTTTATTTATATTACAAAAAGCTGCCCCGTTCACATAGACGGGACAGCTTTTTTATCGGCTATTATTTATTTGTTTTTTCCTCTGCGCTCTCTGCCATCATAGGCTTAAACATTTTTTCGTTTATCTCGAGGCTTTTTTTCTGTGCAAGAGCCTTTTTTGCATTTTCGGAGAACTCGCTCTGACAGTTATGAAGCTTCTTTCCTCTGCGGTCTATGAGCACATAGGTAGTGTCGGGGTTCTGTACTCTTGTATTCTGAACATCACGCAGCATTGTATTTATTATACCGAAGGAACGCTCTATAAGCTGAGGATCCTCTATTGGGAACACCAGTTCTACTCTTTTGTCGAGGTTTCTCTGCATCCAGTCGGCACTGCCCATATATATCTTTCTCTGACCGCCGTTTTCAAATATGAATATACGGCTATGCTCCAACAGCTGACCGACAATGCTTCTGACCTCTATATTTTCGCTGATACCCTTTATACCCGGCACAAGACAGCATATACCCCTGACAATAAGGGTTATTTTTACGCCGGCGCAGGATGCGTCGTACAAAAGCCGTATTATCTCGGGATCAACGAGAGAATTCACCTTTGCGATTATTCCGGACGGCAGTCCTGCGCGCGCGTTCTCGGTCTCGGCTGTTATCATTTCTTCAAAGAAAGCCCTGAGTCCCGTCGGCGCGACCTTCATTTTATTGTATACAGGAGGCTTACTGTAGCCTGTGATAACGTTGAACAGGCTGGACGCGTCCTCGCCGAACTGCTCGTCACAAGTAAACAGACCTATATCTGTATAGAACCTTGCGGTGATATCGTTATAGTTACCGGTACCCATATGCAGGTATCTGCGTATGCCGTCCTGTTCCCTTCTGACAACGAGCAGTATTTTGCAGTGGGTTTTCAGTCCCTGAAGTCCGTAGATAACATGGCATCCGGCTTTTTCGAGCTTTTTTGCCCAGACGATATTGTTTTCCTCATCAAAACGTGCCTTCAGCTCTACCAGCACCGTTACCTGCTTTCCGTTTTCGGCAGCCTTTATCAGTGCGGCGATAATAGGCGAATGACCGCTGACGCGATAGAGAGTCTGTTTTATAGCAAGAACATTTTCGTCCTTTGCTGCCTGGTTTATGAATTTTATTACGGAATCAAAGCTTTCATAGGGGTGTGACACCAGTCTGTCCTTTTCGCGGATAGCCCTGAAAACATCATCACAGCCGTAGAAATCAGCCGGCGGATCCACAGGAACTATCGGGCTGAAACGCAGGTCGTCATAGCCCTCGATGCTTCCGAATTTTGACAGGAATGTAAGGTCTATAGGACCCGGGATCTCGTATATTTCCTTATCCCCCACCCCAAGCATATCGACAAGGAAGCTTCTCAGTGCCTCGTCGGACTTCGAGCTTATCTCAAGCCGCACCGGGTCTCCTCTCTGACGTTTTTTCAGAGAGTGCTCTATCTCTACAAGCAGGTCGTCGGCTTCCTCGTCTATATCAAGGTCTGAGTCACGGGTTATTCTGAAGGTACAGCAAGCCTGTATTTTATACAGTGCGAAAAGCTGCGGCAGCTTTTGGATAATTATATCCTCAAGCAGCACAAAGCTTTTTCCGCTGTCGGATTTGACCTCGAAGAATCTTTGAAGTATAGAGGGAACCTGTACAACGGCAAAGATATTTTCTCCGTCCTTAAGAAGTCTGACCGCTATATTCAGACTTTTATTTGCAAGCAGCGGAAAAGGTCTCGAGGTATCCACCGCCAGCGGAGTCAGAACAGGGAAAACAAGCTTTTCAAAATAGTCGTCCACCTGCTGCTTCTGAGTCTTATTAAGTTCGCTTATTTTCAAAAAGTTCAGCTTCTGTTTTCTGAGTGCAGGCATAATAGACCGATGCAGGCACGAATACTGTTTCTTTGAAAACTCGTGTGCCTTTTCGGTAATTTTTTCAAACTGCTTTGTAAAGGTCATACCCGACGCGTCGGGTATATCCGCCTTTGAGGAATGCATCCTGTCCATTACACCGGCAACCCTTACCATAAAGAACTCATCAAGGTTTGACGCGGTAATCGAGAGGAACTTTACCCTCTCGAGCACAGGGTTATCCTTTTCAAACGCCTCCTCCAGCACCCTACTGTTAAAATCCAGCCAGCTAAGCTCGCGGTTATTATAGGGAAAATCGGGTGCTGAAAAAAGCTTGGATGGTTTCAGCAGCGCCTTGGACACATTTTTACGTTTTTTGGGTTTTTCGGACTTGATCGTTTTTTTGGATCTTTCATCATCTTTTTTCTTATCGCTCATTATTTTTCTCTACCTTTCGCAGAATAAAAGCTTCTACACTATTATACCAATTCTTTTCAAAATATTCAAGCGCAGTGCCTCGGCGTGCCGCCGCTGTCGACTCTCTCTTGCCGCACAGCGGCAAGGGCGTGCACGGCACGCCGCAGCGTGACAAGTATTTGTTACCGCCGAATAAATAGCAACGTCTCAAGCCGGTTTTATTGTCCCTCTCCGTCCGCGTCACGGCGCACAAGGCGCCGCTTAACGCTGCCGAGAAGTGGAGATAAGTATATTTATCCACTCTATTAATTGTCTCCAAAAAGAGGTACAGCGAGTATAGTGTGAACTTCTCGCGATCATTATTACTTGTTCAGTATTCATTAAAATACATAAAAGTCGTTACACAAAACAGAATAGACAAATACAATCTCCATCACTCTAAACCAGCACGAGCGGCGCCCTGAGCGCCGTGACGCGGACGGAGAGGTATAATAAACCAAGCTTGTACGCGTGCCAAGAACGTAGGCGGTAACACTGAGTAGAGTGCGCGAATTGCTCAGCGCGAGCACGCGCCACGCTGCTTTTTTGGGTTTTGATATTGAATTAATTTTATATTTTGGTATAATAGAGGGGTAGAGGCCTTGTAGAGGCAATGCGTCTTTACGGGTGCATAATAATAAGAAAAGGTGGAAAGAGATAATGTCTGAAACGGTAAGAACAAGATTTGCCCCCAGCCCTACGGGCTTTATGCACGTTGGAAACCTGAGGACGGCACTTTATGAGTATCTCATCGCAAAATCCCTCGGCGGTACGTTTGTGCTGCGTATAGAGGATACCGATCAAGAGAGAAAGGTAGAGGGTGCGGTAGATATTATATATAATACCCTGAAAAAGGCTAAGCTTTATCATGACGAAGGTCCCGATATCGGCGGACAGTACGGACCCTATGTACAGAGCGAACGCAAGGACATCTATATGCCCTATGCAAAACAGCTTATAGAAAACGATAAGGCTTACTACTGCTTCTGCTCAAAGGAGAGACTCGATTCTCTCAGAAACAACAGCGACGAGATCGGCGCGGGATATGACAGACACTGCCGTAACCTGTCAAAAGAAGAGGTGCAGGAAAAGCTTGACTCGGGTGTACCATTTGTTATAAGACAAAAAATGCCGCTGACAGGTACAACGACCTTCAAGGATGCAGTTTTCGGCGAGATAAGTGTCGATAATTCCGAGCTTCAGGATCAGATACTTATAAAGGCGGACGGCTATCCTACATATAACTTTGCAAATGTTATAGACGATCATACTATGAACATTACCCACGTCGTAAGGGGCAGCGAGTATCTTTCTTCTACTCCGAAGTATAACCTGCTGTATGAGGCATTCGGCTGGGAGATACCCACATATATACACCTGCCGCTGATAATGGGCAAAAATGACGACGGCTCTGTATCAAAGCTCTCAAAACGCCACGGCGCTACAAGCTTTGAGGATCTTGTAAACGAAGGCTTCCTTCCCGAGGCAATAATAAACTATATTGCATTGCTTGGCTGGTGTCCGAAGGATAACAGAGAGATGTTCACAATAGAAGAGCTTGTCGAGAACTTCTCTATCGACGGTATCAGCAAGTCTCCGGCTGTTTTCGACTATGAAAAGCTGGAATGGTTCAACAGTGAATATATAAAGGCTATGCCTGTAGAGCAGTTTGCAGAGGTCGCAAAGCCGTACTTCAGAAAAGCACTGGATACAGAGCGCTTTGACTGCGTAAAGCTTGCGTCCATTTTGCAGCAGAGAACTGTAAGGCTGAGCGAAATACCTGAGAAAATAGCCTTCTTTGAAAAGCTCCCGGAATATGAAAAGGAGCTGTTTGTAAACAAAAAGAGCAAGACCAATCTCGATAACTCCGGCGAAATGCTGAGCAGCGCCATAAACGCACTCTCGGGTATTTCTGACTGGAACCACGACACGATACATGACTGTCTTATAGATCTTGCCGCTCGTCTCGGGGTGAAAAACGGCACCGTAATGTGGCCTGTCAGAATAGCAGCCTCGGGTATGACCGTTACTCCCGGCGGTGCAGTAGAGATACTCGACATTCTCGGCAAAGAGGAATCCATGAGGCGGCTTGAACTTGGTCTAAAAAAACTGGGATAAAATCTATGACGGAGGATAATACTATGCCGGAAGAAAACAAAACACAGCCTGCTGCAGGCAATTTTATAAATGATATAATTACCGAGGATCTGAAGCCCGGCGGAAGATATGAGGGAAAAACAGTCCATACTCGTTTTCCCCCGGAGCCGAACGGCTATCTGCATATAGGTCACGCAAAGGCTATCTGCGTTGACTTCGGTGCGGCACAGCGCTTCGGTGGTATCTGTAACCTGAGAATGGACGATACCAACCCTACAAAAGAAGACGTGGAATATGTTGACGCAATAAAGGAAGATATATCCTGGCTGGGATTTACCTGGGATGACAGGTTTTATTATGCGTCCGAATACTTCGGGCAGATGTATGACTATGCAGTAGAGCTTATCAAAAAAGGACTTGCATATGTCTGCGAGCTGACCCCGGAGCAGATGCGTGAAAACAGGGGAGACCTTAAGAACCCTGCCGTATCGCCCTATCGTGACAGACCTGTTGAGGAGAGCCTCGGGCTTTTTGAAAGAATGAAAAACGGCGAGTTCGAGGACGGCAAAATGACTCTTCGCGCAAAGATAGACCTCGCCAGCGGTAATTTTAATATGCGCGACCCCGTTATCTACAGAATAAACCGTATGCACCACCACAGAACAGGGGACGAGTGGTGTATTTATCCTATGTACGACTTTGCACACCCGATAGAGGACGCTATAGAGGGAATAACACATTCTCTGTGTACCCTTGAGTTTGAGGCGCACAGACCGCTGTATGACTGGGTAATAGAGAATACCTCAGTACCCAGTGTTCCGCGCCAGATAGAGTTTGCAAGACTTGGTATAAACAACACCGTAATGAGCAAGAGAAAGCTTCGTACCCTTGTCGAGGAGAAGTATGTAAACGGCTGGGACGATCCGAGAATGCCGACTCTGTGCGGTCTGCGCCGACGCGGCTATACACCCGGGTCTATAAGAAGCTTCTGCGAGAGGATAGGAGTATCAAAGACAAACTCTGTTGTCGAGTATAGCTTTCTGGAGCACTGTCTGCGCGAGGATCTGAATATGAACGCGGACAGGGCTATGACGGTAACAGACCCTGTAAAGCTGGTTATCACCAATTACCCCGAGGACAAGACCGAGACCTTTGAAGTAGAAAACAACCCCAACCGCCCCGAAAGAGGCAGCCGCACCATCAGCTTTTCGCGTGAGTGTTATATAGAGCGCAGCGATTTTCTGGAGGAGAAAATAAAAGGCTACAACAGATTTTATCCCGGCAACGAGGTAAGACTGAAGTCCGCATATATAGTAAAATGCACCGGCTGTAAAAAGGACGACAACGGCAACGTAGTCGAGGTATATGCCGAGTATGATCCGCTGACCAGAGGCGGCGACACCCCCGACGGCAGAAAGGTAAGGGGTACCGTACACTGGGTCAATGCCGCTGACTGTATTGACTGTGAAGTACGTCTTTACGAAAACCTCTTTACCGATCCCGAGCCGGATACAGGCGACAAAAACTTCCTTGACTATATTAACCCCGACAGCCTTGTTATAAAAACCGGCTGCAAGGCAGAAAGCTCTCTGAAAAGTGCAGAAAAGCTCACAAGCTTCCAGTTTATGCGTCTGGGATATTTTGTTGTTGACAGTGACAGCACACCCGACAGACTTGTATTTAACCGCAGCGTGTCCCTTAAGGACGGCTTCAAGAAACGATAAAAAAACAAAAGCTCTGCTTTCATTTCTGAAAGTCAGGGCTTTTTTGTTTGCTGTCCTTAATGAAAAATTTTACTTGGCGAAAACATGTGGTGCGACAATAAATCGAAGCAAAAAACACAAAAATGGAAAATTAAGGGTCGCTGCGCTCCGTTTTTTAGTAAGCTTATGTGTGACGGATGTTCTTAGGGGCAACCGGCAAATTTACAGCCCGGGCACCAGGTTGTCTGATTTTTGCCTTTCTACGATGGTAATAATTGAAATACCCCGGGCAATGTGTTATAATAACCTCACGGCGTTAGCGGCTTCGATGGCACACTGTGCCCTCTCACCCGACGCCTGAGAGAACATTTAATAAATTTCTTTATTATATGCGCCTTATGGCGCGTGACTGCGGTTGAAATTTATGTTATAATAGGGACAATAAAAAACCGAAATTAAACATTAAAGGAGGCATACCCTATGAACAACAAGCAGACATTTGTATTTCCGACCTTACCGAAAAACGCCGCAGAGCTTATGGCTCTGCCGGAAGCAAGCCTTGACAGTCCGTTCAAGACCACAGCCCTTGTAATGGTGGCGCTGCTGCGCTTTAAGGACAGCGTTGAGGATTGCTATGAGATGCTGGACGCGCTTCGCGGTCCCGACCCGATGACGCCGTACGCAAAAAGCTTCATAAAAGAAAGACTGAACGGTAAGACATACAAAGTAGACTCTTTCTTTAAGGGAGCTACGGTAGAGAACGATTATACTCCGACTGTGCCGTATACAATAGATGTAATGGATAATCCATATTCCTTCACAAATGAAAACTGGGCAACAATGTTTGTAAAAAGCAGCGGCGCAGACTCTCTTAGGCAGTTAAGACTTAGAAGAAAGCCCTCAACGAACCAGTGGTTCTTAAACGAGATACAGTGTCTCAGCGATATTCGTACTCCCGCAGCCTCTGACCCGTGGGCATAATATAACCACAAAGCCTACGGCTTGCCTTTGCTTGCCCTAAGCAAAGCTTTTAATATAGTATACTAATAGAGCGCCCCTCAGGTAAATGATCCTTAGGGACGCTTTTTCTTTTCAGGCTGCAAAATAAAAGCAAGTATTACTATTTATCCGCTCTGATGATCTCCGAGATGATTTTCTGTGTCCGTCTTGCCTCCGGAATGGGGTAGACGGCAAACACATGGTTTAGCTTGTTGCCGATATAGGCGTCATAGCTTCTGCCCTTTTGCTCCATTATCCGGGAGAAGCGTACCGACTGCGGAAATAAAAGATCGTGCGTGCCTATAAACAAGGTTATCTTCGGCAAGCCCCAAAAATCTCCGTACATAGGGCTGACATATGGCAAAATCGTACTGTCGGGGTCGCTGTCTGCCCACAGAAAACCCATTTTTTTCAGCCCCCACGCAGAGAGCATAGGGTCGCGTTTTTCGTATTTGTTCAGGTTCTTACCCGACATAGTTACGTCAAGCCACGGGGAAAGGAGGATTATATTTTTCGGCAGAGGTAAATTAAAATCTCTGAGCCACATACTAAACCCCAGCGCAAGTCCGCCGCCTGCCGAGTCGCCCATTATCGTTATATCGGAATCGGGGTTTTCTTCGAGTATTTTTGAATAAAGCCTGTCCAGCAGCGGATAACAGTCCTTGAAGGTGTATTTGGGTATTTTCGGATATATGGGAAAATATACGCGGCAGTCCGCCGCAGAGGCGATCGCCTCTACTGCGTGATAGTGTGATATTGTCGGTTGAAAGGCATATGCTCCGCCGTGAAGATACAGTATAACGCCTCCTTGCCTTTCCTTGCCCCAGACAAAGGTCTGCATAGTATCAATATATTCCGTTTCTACCCTTCTGCGGATAAGACGATCGGGACAGTCACAGGGCTTGTCGCTTTTCTCCGACAGATCATTCATCATATTATTAAAATCCTCGTCTGTCTTTTCCTCAAAGGTTCTTTTCCCTTTGTAGAGCCACAGTATTCGTTCTACCTGCTTTGCACTCAGTGATCTTTTTTTCCAAACCTCTCGCATATCAACTGTTCCTATACTCCTCAAGCTGTTTTTCCCAGTACGCTTTATCCTTGTCGTTTATCTCTCTTATCACCCTGCACGGGCTGCCTGCGGCAATAACGTTTGCCGGTATATCGCGGGTCACTACAGAGCCGCTGCCGATTATGGTATTGTCGCCGATGGTCACTCCGGGGTTTACGGTAACACCGCCGCCAAGCCATACGTTGTTGCCTATATGCACTTCTCTACCAAGCTCTAACCCCGAATTTCTTATTTCCGGAGTATAGGGATGCACGGGGGTATAAATGCTTACCCTCGGTCCGAAGAAGCAGTTGTCGCCGATAAAAACTCGTGCGACATCAAGTATTATACAGTCAAAATTTGCATAGAAGTTTTCTCCTATATAGATGTTTCCGCCGTAGTCACAATGAAACGGAGGCTCTATATATAACCTTTCTCCCGTACCGCCCAGTATCTGTTTTAAAAGCTCACTTCTGTATTCCTGCTGATCGAATGTAGAAGTGTTGAAGCTTTGTATAAGCTGTCTGGAGCGCAGCACATCAGCCCGAAGCTCCGGATCCATTGCGTCATAGAGCTTACCTGCGAGCATTCTTTCTTTTTCTGTCATAATTTACATCTCCTTTGTTTTTTGTTTTATAAAAAGGTCGTCAGTCGTCAAATATATCGGTTTCTACTATCCTGCTGTATTCTCTCAAAGCATATGTACCGTCGTGAGCTGCGCCCGATATAGTCTCGGACATAGCTCCTGCTGATGTTATCCTTACTACTCCTGCTTTTGCGAGAATATCACAGATCTGTTTTCTGTCGGAGGGATCGTTTGCTATGACCGCTGCCGTCTGAAGATGGTTTTTGTAGTGCTTCAAAGTAAATAGATCGTCGATGGGCAGTCGCTTTATCCATAGGCTGCGGTAAAGATAGGATAGCTGTAGATTACTGTCGTCGCATATAATAATGCTTACACCGTCCTTACACAGTACCTTATGACCCGTTATATTTTTTTCGAGTCTCTCATTATAAATATTGATGGCGTTTTTTGCCTTCATTCCATAGTCTATGGGAACCGCCCTGCGGTTTTCTTCCAGCAGTATTCTGAAAAACCTTTCGGCGAATTTTTCCTGTTCATCGCGCGATCCGGTATTGACAAATATTCCCTGACAGGAGGAGCATAGCAGCTGATTGGTTTCACAGACAGATCGTGCCAAAGCCCTTAGCTGTTTGTCGTCTGCATCACATTCGGCATAGGCAAAGGACAGCTTGTGTCCCCAGGCTATTATTTTTGTATCCACGTCTGCTAGCACCCGCGCAGCCTTTACTGCGGCGTCGCCGCCCCAGACTACCACTGCGTCGCAGAGATCAGCCATTTTTTTAAGAGTTTCCGTCTCGGTAGAAGGAACGTCAAATACATAAATATAGTCTGCAAGCTCCGGCTCCGTCAGCACCAGCTCGTGCAGTATTCTTACGGACAGCCCGGAGTCTCCCATAGGCAGCTTGAGTATATTTACGTTTCCGCTCAGCAGTCCCTCTATAACGCTGTATGCAGGCAGTACATCTACATTTCCTGCTGCAATATGCAAAAGCACTCCGAGGGGGTATCGTTTTCTTACTACCCGTCCTCCGATAACTGATTCATCGTCGCACAGCTCTATCCTGCACTTGTATTCAAGGCTTTCCCGGCTAAACAGCCCTGTCATTTCCCGAAATCTGCTGTACTCTATATTATACGCCTTCAAAAACGGCTTTATGATAAAGTCGAATTCTCCGTCTGTTACTCTCTTTGCCAGTCTGTCACAGGCGTCTATTACTATCTCTGCCGGCAAAGGCTCTTTGATGCACAGGGGTGTGTACAGATCGGTTTTCAGGCTGTCTATAAGTCTGTCCTGCATACTGTTTTCGGCAAGCTTCCCTCTGTATAGTATCATAGCTTACTCCTTCAGATAATCCTCTGCGCCTGCGGCGCAGGTTATAATATCGCTTATACCTACACGACCTATTATTTCGAGCCACGGTGAGTCAGCACCGCACTTACATTTTTCGCTATGCAGCACGCCCAGATCATCCGTCATAACACTCAGCAGCGGAGTGCTCTGCATCATAGGAGTCATAAGGTCAACAAGACCCACTTTGCCGTCCGGCAGAGGGGACAGAGTTTCCGGATCGCGTATTATTACGCGGCTGTAGACCGGTATATGGAAGTGGTGACAACGGCAGTCGGTATACAGAATGGGGTGTTCTACCGCGCCGAAAAATTCTATTATGTTATTCTCCTCAATTCCGAGGACATCCCTCACCAGTGCGTAAAATTCCTCTTTCTCGGGCTTTTCGGTGTAGAATTGTTTCCATCCTCCGCCGACAGTGACCATACTGCCCTTCGGCATAGAATACCTTATGCCCTTCTCCTTCATTTCCTTTAAGAGGAAATAGGTGTAGGCAGGAAAGCCGATAGTTCTCATAGGAAATTTTGACCTTGAGCATTTTTCCAAAGCGTCAAGTACTCTGTCCCATGACAGTTTGTAGCCGTTTTTTGTAATATCAAGTGCAAAGGTACGGCTGATAGCAGGGGCAAAAAATGTAAAGCCGTATGCCGTTTTGCTGATAGCGGTCTTATTGTTTTTTGATGGTCTGTAGCCGAAGATTATATAATTGGTGGGTCTTAGCGACCACAGCCTGTGGTATTTGCCGACGCGTATGACCATATTTTTCCCGAGAAGGAGACTTTTCAGATCAAAGCCGATATTTGACATACTGCCGCCGGTTCCCGAGGAAGTTGCCTTTATTATCTGTTTACTGTCAGAAATGCTCTGTAGCCGGTGATGCTTAAAGTATAGCGTAGGAATAAAGGGCAGCTTTTCCAGATCCTCAAAGGAGCCGATACTATCCGGACGAAAACCAAAGTCGTCCAATATCCGTTTATAATCGCTACAGTTATTATAGTGAAAAACGGCGTTCTCTTTAGCAGCCCTGACAAACAATTCTTCTGTTTTTTGTGTATTATATATATCTTTCTGTCTGAACAGCTTTTTTGTATACTTCACAAGCATCTCCTAACCCCATTATACCACACCTTTCCGTGCAATAAAATATCACAGTGTCTGCGCGGTCAACTTTATCTTGCCGGAGCCGTGACTAAAAGGGACAATAAATCAAGCCTGTACGCGTGCCAACAAAGTAAGCAGTAACACAAACCACAGTGCGCGTTATGGGTGCAGCGTCACACTGCCGCTATTTTATCAGGGCTACATTATTGTCGCCTATTCTTTTTTTAAGCTCTCTCAGCATTACATCATTTATATCCACCCACATCTGCCTTGGGGCTGCGCTGTATTTTTTGCTGTCCTCAAAGTAGAAATAAAGAGGCTCATTTCCGTCGAATATATCGGTTATCTGCAGCGCTCTCTTGTACTCCTCACTATCCCTTGACGGCAGCCGCAGATACAGCCCGTGCCTTTTGCTGCGGCTGCCGTGCTCAGTGTCTTTTGAAGCGTTTATATGCTTCGGGGCTGCCTGTGCGCTTTCACATATTATCTGCTTTGCCCTGTCCTCACGGGTGCTTACTCTGCCCTTTATCCTGAGTACCTTTCCTTCGGTGAATAATGCGCTGTATTCACTAAATACTTTCGGAAACACGATAATTTCGGCAGAAGCATATCTGTCCTCTGCTGTGGCAAAAGCCATCAGCTCGCCTTTTTTCGTATTCATCTGTCGCAGCTTTGTTATCATAGCAATAATATCAACGACTCTGCCGTCGGAGTACGAATCACTTGTAAGTATCTCGTTTATTCTGTCTGCGTCTATTGTGTGTATTACCTCGTCATACTCAGACATCGGGTGCCCCGACAGGTACAGTCCGGTGATCTCCTTCTCCATCTCGAGAAGCTCCTTTTTCGGATACTCAGGAAGCGGCGGCAATGCAGGCTCGTCATTTTCCTCGTCGGATTCCGACTGCATACCGAACAGGTCAAGCTGACCGTCAATGCTCTTTTTGTGATAGCTGCCAATAAGCCCTAAAAACACTTCGTAAGCAACCATCATCTGGTGACGGTTGGCGTCCATTCCGTCAAGTGCGCCGCTGCGTATCAGGCTTTCGAGGGCGCGCTTATTAAGCTCGGTACCGCTTACTCTGCTGCAGAAGCTGTAAAAGCTTTTATAGCTGCCGTTTTTTCGTTCGGCTACTATCCTGTCTATCAGTCCTCTGCCGAGGTTTTTTATTGCCTGCAGGCCGAATCTTATCTCGTTGCCGCGCACGGTAAAGCCTGCCTCACTCTCGTTTACGTTCGGCGGCAAAACACGTATACCGTGGCGCTGACACTCGTCAATATATACCGCCACCTTGTCCTGACTTTCAAGCACGCTGGAGAGCAGAGCAGAATAATACTGCTGTGGATAGTGGCACTTAAGGTACGCAGTGCGATAGGATATTACCGCATAGCATGCAGCATGAGACTTATTGAACGCATAGGACGCAAAGCTCTCCATCTCGGAAAAAACAGCCCTCGCGGTATTTTCGTCTACTCCGCGGCGAACACAGCCGTCAACAACAACTTTGCCGTCGTCGTCCGTCATACCGTAGATAAAGACCTGCTTCTCCTTTTCCATTACTTCCTTTTTCTTCTTTGATATTGCGCGTCTGACTATATCCGCCCTGCCGAGTGAATAGCCTGCAAGCGACCGGAATATCTGCATTACCTGCTCCTGATAAACTATACAGCCGTAGGTAACTCTGAGTATCGGCTCTAAAAGCGGATGTCTGTAGGTTATTTTTTTCGGGTCATGGCGGTTTTCTATATATCTGGGTATAGAATCCATAGGTCCCGGACGGTAAAGCGACAGCACGGCGATTATATCCTCTATGCTTTCGGGACGCAGTCGGGAAAGCACCCTCTTTATACCCTGTGACTCAAGCTGAAAAACGCCGTCCGTATCTGCATTACAGAACAGCTCAAAAGTCTTTTTGTCGTTATCGGGTATTGAGTCAATAGAAAAATCGGGGTTTTCTCTGCGTATAAGTCTTTGCGCCTCGTCCATAACGGTCAGGTTGCGAAGCCCAAGAAAATCCATCTTCAGAAGTCCCAGCTCTTCAAGGGTGGTTTTTTCATACTGAGTTACAACAGCGTCATCATTTCTTGCAAGAGGTACATAGTCGCTGACGGGTCTGTCGGTTATTACTACGCCTGCGGCGTGGGTAGTGGTATGGCGCGGAGTACCGCAAAGGCGTGAAGAAATATCGAGCAGCTCTCTCATACTGCCTCCCTCGTCATAAAGCCTTTTTAGCTCCGGGACAGTATCCAGCGCCTTTTCTACTGTCATATCAAGACTGTAGGGTATAAGCTTTGCTACCATATCGCAGTCCGCATAGGGAATACCCAGCGCCCTTCCTACGTCCCTCACTGCGCCCTTTGCGCCCATGGTGTCAAAGGACACTATCTGGGAAACATGGTCTGCGCCGTATTTATCTATAACATATTCTATTACCTCTCCCCTGCGCTCCTTGCAGAAATCAACGTCAAAGTCGGGCATACTGACTCTCTCGGGATTCAGGAAGCGTTCAAACAGCAGGCCGTATTTTATCGGGTCTATATCCGTTATCCCTATACAGTATGCGGCAACGCTGCCCGCACCGGAGCCTCGACCGGGTCCTACGGGTATACCCCGGTTCTTTGCATAGCTTACATAATCGCCCACAATCAGGTAATAGTCCGTATAGCCCATTTTTATTATCGTATCAAGCTCGTATCTGAGACGGTCAACTACCTTGCCGTCGGGGTTATCTCCATAGCGTTTTTTCAGTCCCTCGTAGCACTGAGTTCTAAAATACTCCTCGTTGTCCGTACCGTCGGGAGTTTCAAACCGCGGCAGAAAAAGCTTCCCGAATTCTATCTCGACGTTACAGCGCTCGGCTATTTTTGCAGTGTTTTCTATCGCAGTTCTCGGAAACAGGCTGTACATCTCCTCTTCGCTTTTGACATAGAATTCATCCGTCGGAAAGCCCATAGAGAGCTTTTCATTTATTGTGTGGTTTGTCTGTATACACAGCAGTATCCTGTGCAGACGACTGTCCTCCCTGTTTATATAGTGACAGTCGTTAGTCGCAACAAGAGGCACACCGCATTCCCTTGAAAGGGTAAAAAAATACGGCAGTATTCTTTTTTGCTCGGGAATACCGTGATCCTGTAATTCGAGAAAGAAATTATTCTCACCGAATATCTCCTTCAACTCCAGCGTCTTTTGCTTTGCTGCGACAAAGTCCGCCTGCAGCAGCAGCCGGGGAATATTTCCGGCAAGGCACGCAGACAGAGCTATGATACCCTCATGATATTTTTTGAGAAGCTCAATGTCCACCCTCGGCTTTTTGTAAAACCCTTCTGTCCACGCAGCCGACACAAGCTTTATCAGGTTATGATAGCCGGTATTGTTTTCACACAGCAAAACAAGGTGACAGGGCTTTGAATCAAGCTCTGCTGTTTTGTCACTGCGGCTCCTCGGAGCGACGTATACCTCACACCCGATAACAGGCTTTATCCCCTGCTTTTTAGCTTCCTTATAAAAATCTATAACGCCGTACATATTACCGTGGTCGGTAATTGCTACGGCGTTTTGCGACAGCTCACTGACTTTTTTTACAAGCTCCTTTATATTGCAGGCTCCGTCAAGCAAGCTGTATTCCGTATGAACGTGTAAATGTACAAATGACATTTTTTCTTCTCCTGATGAATAAATGAAAAATATACGGCTATAGCGGGGACTGCTCCCCGCTATAGTATTGTACAGAATAAAAATTTAAACAAAGAGGCTATTGCTGCTCCTCCATCGTTTCGTCCCATATCTTGTAGTCGCCCTTGGTACGCTTTTTCATATAGTACAGTGCCTGGTCAGCGCATTTCAGCGCCCTTGTTATGTTTTCCTTTGAACCGTCGGGAGAGAAGGCGATACCTATCGAACAGGACACAAGCTTGTCCTCGGGGATAGTGACTTCCTTGTGCATATATGTGCTGACTTCATTTACAAAGCCGCTGGAGATACGGCTATAGATAGTGTCTGCCACAGCAAGGGTAAGGTCCTTGTCGATATTGTTCAGAATTACCAGGAACTCGTCACCGCCGTAGCGAACAGCATAGCCTATATTCTTTGATATATCAGAGATAAGCTTTGAAAACTCCTTCAGAATCACGTCGCCGACGTCGTGA
>JAHKXX010000318.1 GCA_020627425.1 bacterium | reverse complement strand
TTGTCTTTTCTGCTTGGTGTATCACACTAAATCGCGTTACTTGCACCTATTCCAAAACACCCAGAATTATTTTACACCAACACGCGGCGGAGTGCCTCCGCGGTCGATTCGCGCACTATAGCTTTTGTTACCGCCGACCTTATTTTACGCGTACGAGCGGGGTTTATTGTCACTCGCCATACGCGTCACGCCGCGTATGGCGGCGATTAGCGGTGCTTTGAAGCAAAGGAGAGTATACCGTACACTCTCTTCATTGTCTACATAAAACAGCACAGCGAGTCTAAGGTGAATTTCTCACAATATTAATCATTCAGTTTTATTCATTAAAGAGTGGAAGGTTTCGGTCAAACCAGATCCCCCAGTTGAGAACTTTTTCGTCCCTTAACTCTTTGGCAAAGAGTAAGAGGGGTATTATAACGGTTTCGTTGAAAAAATCATATATCTTTATAAAACCGTTTTCGGTTTCTACCTCGTCGCATTTTACCATATTTATCCTACACATCTTGTCCATCAGTTCGCTTACCCTCTGATCCGGGATCCGCGTTTTCTCGGAGATAAGAGATAACGACACCGGAGTATTGCGGCGACTGTACATATAGAACAATATTTTTAGAACGCCCTCTTCGGAAAGAATTCTAAAAGTCTCCGATATTTCCTCTATGTTGCCCAGATAGTGTAGAAGGCTTTGTTCCGGCTCAGGCATAACAAACAAATACCTGCATTCGCTATTTAGTCTGGCGTCCATCATTCCCTCATTCATGCTCTGTCTGGAATAATAGCTCATATCCCTGTCTTTCGCTATTTTTTCTATCGGCCCTATACCCGTATCCTTGACGGATCTTATTTTAGTCAATGCCATAAGGGCAGCCATACAGTACTGAAAAGACTTTTTGTAGCCTTCCTTGCGATCCGTTGCCTGTATTTCGTTTATTATCAGATCAACTATATTCTGATCTGATTTCCTGCCAAAAAGCATATCTGTACTGACTCCGAGCGCATCTGCTATCAGAGGAATACTTTCGGGATCGGGTACACCGCCCCTTTCCCACTTAGATACCGCCTGAGTCGTTACGCCGACACGCTTGCCGAGTGCCTCCTGTGTAAGACCTCTCTGAACACGATATTTTTTTATTTGTTCTCCAAGCATTTTGTGCCTCCGGATTTCAGATCAAAGCACCGGTATACAAAGACCGTCCCACGGGACTGTCCCCCTGCGGCGCTTACTTATGATAAAAAGGCAACAGAATGTCTGTTGCCTTTTCCCTGTCGGATCAATTATTCTTCGCTGTCAGCCTCTGCTGTTTCTTCAGCAGCTGCTTCTTCTGCCTGCTCTGTTTCGCCTGCAAGCAGAGCCTTCATAGAAAGGCTTATGCGCTTTTTCTCAAGATCAACGGCTGTTATCTTTACATTTACCTTCTGACCTACTGAAAGTACATCCTCGGGCTTCTCAACTCTTTCGTTAGAGATCTGTGAAACGTGTATAAGACCGTCTATTCCGGGGATTATTCTTGCGAATGCACCAAACTGTGTAAGACCTACTATCTCTACCTCACACTCTGTGCCTACGGGATACTTATTCTTCAGTATCTCCCAGGGATTATCCTCGTCCTTCTTGTATCCGAGAGAAATCTTGCCCTTTTCGGGATCAAGAGACTTTATATAAACCTCTACTGTATCGCCGGGCTGTACAACCTCTGACGGATGCTTTATTCTACTCCATGAAAGCTCGGAAATGTGGATCATACCGTCTATTCCGCCTATATCAACGAATGCGCCGTAAGAAGTCAGCGACTTAACGGTACCTGTGTACTTCTTGCCTACCTCTGCGTCAGCCCAGAATGCCTCTGCCTGCTTTTTGCGCTCATCACTCAGTACAGAGCGTATAGAGCCTACTGCACGGCGGCGCTGTCTTGTAACCTCGATTATACGGAAGGAAACCTCTTGCTTTAAAAGCTTGTTGAGGTCTTCTCCTCTGGTCGCTGTTGCCTGTGAAGCAGGGATAAATACTCTTACGCCGTTTGATACAGCGATAACACCGCCCTTTACTACCTCGGTAACAACGCCTGTAACTATCTCGTTGTCCTCTTCTGCCTTTACTATAACGTCCCAGCCCTTCTGAGCATCAAAGCGCTTTTTGGAGAGAAGTATGGTTCCCTCCTGGTCGTTGGTTTTCATAATGATAAGATCCAGCTCGTCGCCTTCCTTAACGAGCTCCTCTGCCTTTGCGTTCGGGTCTGACGACAGCTCTGACAGCGGTATTATACCTGTCTGCTTTCTGCCTACGTCTACTCTTACCTCGGTAGGAGTAACGCCCACTACAACACCGTGTACCCTTCCGTCTGTATTATAATTTTTGAAAGACTCTTCAAGTAGTGTTTCAAATTCGCTAGGCTCCGTGTTCATTTCTTCTGTGTTTTTAATTTCTTCTGTCATGGTAACAAGTACCTCCTTTATTATGCTTGCCGGGGTCGAAGCTCCGGCTGTAATGCCAATACGACTCGCCTGCTTTACGGCTGTAAGCGGCATCTCTTTGACCGACTCTATAAGATATGTATCGGGACAGACCTCCCGACAAATATTATACAGCTTGTTTGTATTTGAGCTGTGCCTGCCGCCGATAACAAGCATAAGGTCGGATTCGGCAGCAAGTGCTGCTGCCTCAGATTGACGATCAGATGTGGCACTACATATTGTATCAAATATTTTAGCATTTGTACATACTTTTTGCAACATTTTTAAAGATTTTTTCCATTTTGTAATGTCAAATGTTGTCTGAGCCACCACACACAGGGTTTTATTATTCTTATCAGGAATATTGGCTAATATTTCCTCCAATTCCCCGTCCGTCATATATGTATAATACTCCGATGTACAGTGACCGATGATCCCCTGTACCTCGGGATGGTTTTTGTCGCCGGCTATAATTATTATCTCTCCGAGTGCGGAATGCTCGGCAACGATCCGGTGAATTTTCAGGACAAAGGGGCAAGTAGCGTCCATATATTCTATATTCAATTTTTTTATCTCGTCATAAACGCTTTTTGCCACTCCGTGGGAGCGTATGACGAGGGTACTGTCCTGCTCGGCATCCCCCGGAATATCGGCTATTCTCACACCGCGCTGTGCAAGTTTATCGACCATCTGTCTGTTATGGATTATAGGTCCGAGAGTATATACCTTTTTTCCCTTATCCACAAGGTCATTTACAATATTGACCGCACGGCTCACTCCAAAGCAGAAGCCTGCGGACTTAGCTACCTTTATACTCAAGCCCGGACACCTCTTTTACTGTTTTTTCTATCAAATGCGAAAAAGCCCTCGCCGCCCTGATACTGTCATTTTTCGGCGGAAATATAGGATCTCCGACTATTACGGATATTTTTGAAAACAGCCTGATCCTGCCGTTTGCTTTAATACTGACAGGCACCACAGGCGCTCCGCTCTTAACAGAGAGCATAGCAGCACCCGCCTTCATCGGCGAGCTGTTATCTCTTGATATTTTTCCCTGAGGAAATATTCCTACAGCGCCTCCGTTTTTCAGAATATCACCGGCGCTGCGGCACGCATTTTTATCGGCAGTACTTCTTTTTACAGGAAAAGCACCGAGGCTCTTCATCAGCGCACAGACGAAAAGACCTCTGTCGCAGAAGAACTCCGACTTTGCCATAAAGCGGATATATCTGTTTATGCTGATCCCGATAAGCAAGGGATCCAGCAGCGAGATATGGTTAGCGCAGATAATGACCGACCCGTTTTTGGGAACGGAGCCGTTTTTTACACATCTTATCCTGAACAGCGTATGCATTATAATAATACACGGCACACGCAAAAGCCAATAAGCTATGCCTTATCCCTCTCTCTGAGCTTTTTTATCTCGTTCATGATCATTCGTGAAGCGTTTCTGTATTCCTCGGGAGTACCGTTTTTCAGTCCCAACTCTTCGGGAGTCATCGGCTTGCCGAAGGATATAGTTACACCCTGAAATGCTTTTACCTTCTGATTATTCGGGGTTATACATACGGGTATCACGGGTACATTCATCTGATATGCCACTATGGCAGCGCCTGACTTCGGGCGCAGAAAATCCCCGGTCTTTGATCTGGTTCCCTCGATAAATATACCGAGCAGCTTTTTATCCCTGACTATTTGTTCACCCTCATTAATTGCCTTACCGTCGCCGGCGCCTCTTGAAACGGGAAACGCACCGAGTCCGCGTATAAGCAAAGCGAGAAACTTATTTTTAAAAAGCTCTGCCTTTGCCATATAATAGATCTGTCGTCTCTGAGCCAGCCCCAGAAGCACCGGGTCGTGATTACTCAGATGGTTAGAGCATATTATATAAGCCCCCTCGTCGGGAACATTGTTTTTACCGTTGACCTTATATCTGAAGATCAGTTTATATACAGGCAGCACAAACACCTTACCTACTGCCCACAGAGGGTTCTTTTTCATATTATCCCCTTCTTTATGGTATTTATTACTCTGTTTACAGACTCATCCCTGTCTATATCCGAGGTATCTATTATAACAGCATCCTCGGCAGCCCTCAGAGGAGCTATTTTTCTATGGCTGTCGTTATAATCGCGTTTTTCTATATCCGCAAGGACGGTATTGAGATCCGCCTTCTCGCCTTTTTCGGCAAGTTGAAGTACTCTTCTTTTTGCCCTTGCCTTTGCCGAAGCCGTCAGAAATATCTTTACATCAGCATCGGGAAGAACAACGGTACCTATATCTCTGCCGTCCATAATTACGTTATTACTTTTTGCAAAACTTCTTTGCAGCTCCAGCAGATAAGCTCTTACAACAGGTAATGCAGAGACCCGTGAGGCGAGCATGGAAACTCTTTCCGTTCTGATAAGCTCTGAAACATCCTCGCCGCCCAGCAATATATGTTGTTCATCGTCGAAATATTTAATGCTTATATTTATACCTTTCAGCAGCTCTGCTATCTTTTCCGCATCATCTGCCAGAATTCCCGCGCGGTCGCACGCAAGTCCTATGGTTCTATACATAGCCCCGGTATCAACGTAAATATATCCCAGTTGTTTTGCAACGGTTTTTGCCACAAAGCTTTTTCCTGCTCCTGCCGGTCCGTCTATCGCAACAGCGATCATCTCTTCATCTCCAATCCCTATGATCTATCCCTATTATACCCTCATCTCCCTCCCCCGTCAAGCGCAGTGCCTGCGCGGTCAATTCGCGGCAGCGTGACGCTGCACCCAAATCCGCGCACTCGAGTCAGTATTACCCACCGACTTTGTTGGCACGCGTACGAGTTGGGTTTATTGTCCCTCTCCTTCCGCGCCACAGCACACAGGGTGCTGCTTGACGCTGCTTTGATGTGAGAATAAGTGTATTTGTCTTTTCTGCTTGG
>JAHKXX010000317.1 GCA_020627425.1 bacterium | reverse complement strand
TTGTACAAAAAACCCGGTAGCTGTCCTGCGATAATGATGCGTGGGAATCAATTTACAAGGAGAATATATATGGAACTAATAAAAAGCTTTTCAGTGGATCACACACTCATTGTACCGGGTATTTTTTTAAGCAGATCAGACACCTTGGGTGACAGGACGGTGACAACTTACGATATAAGGCTAAAAAGACCTAACAGAGAGCCTGTCATTGATGTTGCGGCAATGCATTCTCTGGAGCATATTATCGCAACCTTTCTTCGTAATGATCCGGACTGGAAGGACGAGATCATCTACTGGGGTCCTATGGGCTGTCTTACGGGCTTTTATCTGATACTTAAGGGCAGCCGTACTCCCCGACAGATTTACGATCTGATCCTGAGAGCCTTTCGCTATGTAAACGATGTACAGGAGGTGCCGGGTACCACTCCGGTAAACTGCGGACACTACCTGATGCATAACCTTGCAATGGCAAAATGGTATGCAAACGAGTTTGCAGACTATCTTGAAGAAAACGCAGATAACAGTAATATCTTTGAATATCCGGAAACAAAACGTCTTGTAACAGACGAGGGTCAGAGTTTCTTCGACTCCTGACAGACTGAAAAAATCGCACAAAAAACGACCGTAAGGGAACCCTTTCGGTCGTTTTTATCTTTGCCTGTATTATCGGTCAGCGCCGGAAGTACATATATACCTGACACTTTATCATACCGTTGTACATTTTTCTGCGCTTGTCGGCTTTTCTGCCGAAAAGCTTTTCAAAGCCCTCGTCAGGACTTATTATGCTGTAGCTGTAGCCCTCGCGTTTGTAAAACTTTTCTCCCATAATTCTGTACAGCTCGCGCGCACTGTCAATATCAAGTAGTCTTTCTCCGTAGGGGGGATTACATATTATGGTAGCCTTCGGCAGATCACAGACAAAATCGCGGATATCACGTTTCTCTGCACTTATCCGCTTGCCTACGCCTGCTTTTCTTGCGTTTTCCTTCGTCAGCTCTATTGCCTCGTCGTCTATATCATAGCCTATAGCCGTAAACTCGGAATCCCTTTTTACAAGGTCTACGGCACGTTCGCGTTCACTGCGAAAGGCTTCATCCGGTATACAATCCCACTTTTCCGCTACGAAACGTCGGTTTATACCGGGAGCTATATTCAGCGCCTTCAGTGCAGCCTCAATAAGTATAGTACCCGATCCGCAGAAAGGATCTATTACAGTACTGTAGGGGCGTACACGCGATATATCCGCCATAGCCGCAGCAAGGGTCTCCTTTATAGGTGCTGATACACCGTTAGCTCGATAGCCGCGCTTATGAAGTCCTGCGCCGCTGGTATCAAGAAGTATACTGCACCTGTCCTTTAATATAAGAAACTGTATCTGGTGTATGGCTCCGCTCTCCTCCAGCCATGATGTACCGTACTTCCTTCCGAGCCGCTTTGCTACTGCTTTTTTTATTATTTTTTGACAGTCGGGTATACTCGACAGCTTTGAGCTGACGCTGTGTCCCTTCACGGGAAAAGCATCACACTTTCCTATAAAATCCTCAAAAGGCAGCTTTTCCGTTTCGTCAAAAAGCTGTTCAAAGGAAAGCGCCTTGAACTCACCGAGCAATATCTGTATCCTCTCGGCATAGCGCGAGCATATATTAGCCCTTGCAAGAGTATTGAAATCGCCCTCAAAGATCACCCTGCCGTTTTCGGCAACGGCTGAATCTATCCCGTTGAATCTCAGCTCATCCGCACATATTCCCTCAAGCCCCATAAGACACGGCGCCGCAAATTTTATTTTTTCCATTATCATACTCCACTACTGTCAATTATTTTTATAGCCTCTTCATTCACGCTTGCACATTTATCCGCATATATCCAGTGTATATACTCGTCGCGCCGAAACCATGTAAGCTGGCGCTTTGCATAGCGTCTCGTCTCCTGCTTCAGCCTTTCTACACATACCGAAAGTTCCTCTTTTCCCTCAAGATAGGGTCTTAGTTCTTTATAGCCTATTGCCCCGACAGAAGTAACACTCGTATCTCCGGCATAAAACGCCCTAGCCTCCTCGACAAGACCCTTCTTTAGCATCATATCAACGCGCTTGTTTATTCTGTCGTACAGCTTTTGTCTGTCACTGAATGTTATGCCTATCTCACAGGTATCATAGGGCGATTCGTTTTGACGGCTTAGTCTGTTCTGCTCGGACATTGTGATACCCGTTGTTTTGTATATTTCAAGCGCGCGTACAATGCGCTTTTTAGCTCCGGGATTAAGCGTCTTTGCCGTCTCGGGATCAAAGCCCTCTATCTCCTTTATAAGAGCCTCTGCCCCATCCCTTTCGAGCCGTTCCGTCAGCCGTTCTCTCAGAGCCTCATCGGTTTTCACAGGGGTATAGCTGATATTTTCTACTACCGAGCGCACATAAAGCCCCGTACCGCCGCAAAGTATCGGCATCTTGTTCCGGGAAATAATATCATCTATAGCCTGTCTTGCAATTATAACATAATCAGCCACGGAAAACCTTTCACCGGGAGACAGAAAATCTATCAGATGGTGCGGTATACCCCTCATTTCCTCGGGCGTCGGCTTTGCGGTGGCTATTGTCATTCCCTTATATATCTGCATTGAGTCGGCAGAAACGACCTCGCCGTTATATTTTTTTGCAAGCTCTACCGCAAGGGCGGTCTTTCCCGAGGCGGTAGGTCCGACAACGGCGATAAGTCTTTTTTTATCCATTTTTGTTTTCCTTTATTATCGTTTTGAGTGCGTCCACAGCGACCTTTATCGGAGCAGACATATCGAAGCTGTCATTGTCTGCTATGCCGAGCTTTTTTCTCTCCTGATTCCACAGAGCATGCAGCACGCAGCCCATTTTTACCCCTCTTACAGCACCTACGGTAAATAAGGCTGCACACTCCATCTCGGACGCTAAAACACCGAGTTTTATCCATGCATTCCATTTATTATTCAGCTCGTAATCCACAGGCATAGTTTCGGGGCTATGCTGACCGTAGAAGGAGTCTTTGCTCTGTATAACTCCTATTCTGTACGGTTGAGCTGTTTTTTTCACGGCGTCAACAAGCGCAGTCACTACAGAGTGATCCGCCGCCGCAGGGAACTCTATCGGAGCGTATTCCTTAGAAGTACCCTCCATACGAACGGCAGCCGTCGGAACAATAAGTGTTCCGGGGATTATATCCGGCTGCATAGCGCCGCATGTACCTATTCTGACAGCATATCTGAGACCTGCCATTGACAGCTCTTCCAGTGTTATCGCGGCAGAGGGACCGCCTATACCTGTTGATATTACTATTACTCTTTCGCCGCACAGTGTACCTACAAATGAATTGAACTCTCTGTTATATGCAAGCCTATGAGGAGAGTCAAGGCTGTCGGCTATGCTCTCTACTCTGCCGGGGTCGCCCGTAAGAATAGCATACTCCGCTCCCTGATCGCGTGTTATTCCTATATGAAAAAGCTTTAGTTCGTTCAATTTATACCCCTCCGCAGCTTAAGCACTGAGTTTATCAGAACATATTTTTTCGTCGCAGTATAAAGTACATGATTACCATCAGAACAAGCGACAGTAGGATCGGGATCCACCATATTTTATCGCCCGGGATACCGCCGAGTATATTCATACCGTAGATACCGGAGATTACCGTAGGTATAGAAACAAGCAACGTAAGGGACGCCTGTATTTTCATAACTGCGTTAAGGTTATTTGAAATAATGGACGCGAAAACATCCATAGTACCGTTTAAGATATTGAGGTATATAGCAGACATATCAACAGCCTGCTTTATCTCGATAAGAACGTCCTCAAGCAGATCCTGATCCTCATCGTAGAGCTTTATATATCTGCCGCGCATTATCTTTTCAAGGGTTATCTCATCGGACTTAAGCGAAGAAGAAAAGTAGACAAGCGACTTCTCCACATCGAGCAGCTGATTAAGATCCTTATTCCTTGCCGAGCGGCGAAGCTCACGCTCTATACGGTTACTTATCTTATCTATCTGTTTCAGATACTGCAAGTATTTTGTAGCCATTCTGAGCATTATATGCAGCACGAAATGCGTTTTATAATTAGTCATTACGTTTCTGACAACGCCCTCGGAAAACTCGGTTATTACCGTATTTTCACGAAGAGAAACGGTAATTATATTTTTGTCGGCAAAAAGTATCGCCATAGGCATAGTGGAATATGTAATACCGCTGTCGCCTTTTTCTATTACGGGAATATCTATAATGATAAGGGTAGTACCGTCCTCGCTGTCAATATGTGACGACTCCTCTTCATCAAGTGCGGATCTCATAAGCTCGGGCGGTATATCAAACACATCGAGCAGATACTGCACTTCTTCATCTGTCGGAGACACGCAGTTTATCCAGCAGCCGTCCTCGCACTCTTTTACTTCTTCTATTCTTCCGTTTATGGTTTTATAAAAATTAACCATGACACACGCCCTTTCTGTATTCAGGGCGCAGACACAAATACTATACGCCCTTTATTTTCTTTTTTTAAGCCGTGTTGTCCACAAGGGTCAGGGCTCATAGCATTTACCACCTCTTACATCTTTGTTCAAATTCTTACTCTCCTATTATACTGTCTTTTTTCCAAATAATCAACCCTCCGGCAGCGTGACGCTGCACCCAATTCGCGCACTCAAGTTAATAATACCGTCGACTTTGTTGGCACGCGTACGAATTGGGTTTATTGTCCCTCTGTGTCCGCGCCGTGCCGCACAGGACGGCACTTGACGCTGGTCTTAAGTGGAGGTAGATATATTTATCTACTCTACTCATTGTTTCCAAAAAGCAGTACAGCGAATATGACGTGAGTTTCTTACAATCATTATTACTTCTTCAGTAAATTGTTAAACTGTTTTCTCGGAGACAACAAGTAGAGTAGACAAGTATACTCGTCTGTATCATAAATCAGCACGAGCCGCACCCTGAGTGCCGCGACGCGGATGGAGAGGAACAATAAACCCGATTTGAGACGGTGCATTGTATTCGGCGGTAACAAGTACTCGCTACGCTGTGGCGTGCCGCGCATGCCCTTGCCGCCGTGCGGCAAGAGAGAGTTGACAGCGCAGACACTGCGCCACGTTGGTGTAAAATAATTCTGGGTGTTTTGGAATAGGTGCAAGTAACGCGATTTAGTGTGATACACCAAGCAGAAAAGACAAATACACTTATTCT
>JAHKXX010000316.1 GCA_020627425.1 bacterium | reverse complement strand
GCACTCTGATTGATGTTACCACCTACCTATCGGCACGCGTACGAGCGGGGTTTATTGTCCCTCTCCGTCTGCGCCGTGCCGCACAGGGCGGCACTTGACGCTGGTTTATAGCGGAGGCAACTATATTTTTCTACTCTGCTCTTTGTCTCCGAGAAAGCAGTACAATGAGTCTTATGGGATTTCTCACACTTATTATTCTTTTATTCTTTTATTCTGTCGGTACACTATATATGGCAGACAAACACACTCGCTATCACTCCAAAGCAGCGCTAAGCGGCGCTATATACGCCGTGACGCGGACAAAGAGGTATAATAAACCAAATTCGTACGCGTGCCAAAATGTAGGCGACAACACCAAGTAGAATGCGCGAATTGACAGTGCAGGCACTGCACCGCCGCTTAATACCAGGGGGTTATTCTGTAGTATAGCTCCTGATATCTCTCTGCAGAGCGTCTCCATGAGAAGTCCTGCGACATTCCGCGCTTTGCGATCTCTTCCCAACGGGTCCTCTCTGTGAAGTATACGGTCTTTGCATAGTTTATCGCGTTCATCATCTCGTCTGCGTTGTAATTGGCAAAGGTGAAGCCTGTGCCGGTGTTGTCGTACCAGTTGTACGGCTGTACGGTGTCTCTCAGTCCGCCTGTCTCACGAACTATCGGTATGGTGCCGTAACGCAGCGCTATCAGCTGTGTAAGTCCGCACGGCTCAAAACGAGACGGCATAAGCATAGCGTCCGCAGCCGCATACAGCTTGTGTGCGCGGTTGTCCGAATAGTAAATGTTTGCAGACATACGGTCGGGCATTTTCCACTGATAATATTTAAAGGTGTTCTCGTACTGCTCTTCGCCTGTACCCAGTACAACAAACTGAGTGTGCTCGTCCAGAATACGCTCTATAGCATAATTTACGAGATCAAGACCCTTCTGGTCGGTAAGCCTCGATATGATGGCTATCATAAACTTGTTGTCGTCCACAGGCAGCCCGAGCTCTTCCTGCAAGCCGCGCTTGTTCATTACCTTTTTGTTAAAGCTATCGGCTGTGTAGTGCTCGTAGATCTGTATGTCGTGCTCGGGATTGTATACGTTGTAGTCGATACCGTTTACTATACCGCACAGAGAATGGTTCTTGTGTCGCATAAGTCCGTCAAGACCCTCGCCGTAATACGGCATCTGTATCTCTCCTGCATATGTGTCACTTACCGTTGTAACATAGTCGGAGAATACTATTCCTGCCTTCAGCATATTGGCGTCCTTGTGGTACTCCATATTCTCGGGTGTGAATACATAATCAGGGAATCCCGTCAGATATCTGAAGGTCTTTATGTCCCATATACCCTGGAATTTCAGGTTGTGTATGGTCATAATTACCTTTGTACCCCAGAAAAAGCCGTTGTCTTTGTACAGTGTACGAAGAAATACCGGTACGAGTGAAGCCTGCCAGTCGTGGCAGTGTATTATGTCGGGCTTGAATCCGATAACAGGGAGGATCGCAAGCACAGCCTTGTCAAAAAACGTGAATTTTTCCAGATCCCAACGCAGATTTCCATACGGACGGTCGCCGCCGAAATAGCCCTCGTTGTCAATGAAATAGTATTTAATGCCCTCGTGCTCGTACTCCATAATGCCAACATAAACATGGTTCGGGTTGTGACCCATATCCATATAAAAGCTGGTTATGTAGTGAAAATCCTTTCTGTACTCCCACGGGATACACATATATTTCGGGATAACAACTCTTACATCAAATTCGTCCTTGTTCAGCATTTTCGGCAGAGCGCCTACAACATCGGCAAGTCCGCCTGTCTTGATAAAGGGATAGCACTCTGATGCAACAAACAGTACATTTCTCATAATTTTCCTCCATAAGCATTAAATTATAAACCCGAAAACTGCCGCACAGAAGGCTGTTTTCCGGCTGATTTATACACACTTCCATTATATAACAATATTAATAAAAATTCAACACCCAAAATCAAATAATTATTCAAGTTACCGATTTTATTTTCTGCAAAAAAATATTCCCACAAGCTCTTTTTTTGTTGTATTACAGAGATTCTTTTGTTTTTCTGCACGTCTTTTTCCATAGCCGGTGCCGTCGTGCATGCAGGAGGGAGATATATTAGTTTTGAATTTTAATAACCCCGATTATTCAAAAAATAAAACAGGCTTTGTACAAAAAGCCCTTTTTGTCGGGGAAATCACGCAGTTTTGAATGAGTCGGGCAAAAAATTGCATAAAAAGCCGTTTTAAGTCAGTTAAGGGCAGCTTACTGTCTTGACAAAAAATAGTATAAGAAGTAAAATATATAAGTACCGTAAAACAAAAACAGACCCGTGTCCGGCAGAAGATATCCGGGTCATTTTCGGTAAAATAATATAGGGGGCAAAAAACGATGTCAACAAAAGCGTATTATCCTATATCTGAAATAGGAAAGGGAAAAGTAGGATTTTCAAAAACACGTTCAATAATTGAGGCTGCTTTCTATGGCAACAACGTAGTAGAAATAAGCTCGCTCAACGAGGCTTATAACCTCGCAAAGAATTCACCGGGCGCAGTTATTACGGATATGCCTGTATATAAGCCGCAGGAGGTAGGTCTTCCCGAGGGCGCAAAGGTCATTCTCTTTAACGACGGCGCCGTAACAGGCAGATATGCAGTAGCAAGACGTATAAAGGGCGAGCCGGGCGTAGACGATACAAAGCTTGACAAGGTAGTTATGGACGCGGTTTACAAGACCCGCTTCAAAAAGCTTTATCACGCAACAGCATATATAGGACTTGATCCCGAGTTTATGGTAAAGGCACACTTGCTGATACCCGAGGGTGAAGAGGTTCTTATGTACAACTGGCTGCTTAACTTCCAGTACATAAACGACACCTATGCAAAGATGTACAAGGAGTCCCAGCCCGTAGGCAACGGCAACGAGCCTGATATATACATCTTCTCCGATCCTCAGTGGGCACCCACTCCGTCACCGGACGTTGATTACAGCTGTCTGTCAGACGACAGAACACTCTGCTATTTTGATACAGATCAGAACTGTGCCGCTATACTCGGTATGAAGTATTTCGGCGAGCACAAGAAGGGTACTCTGACTATTGCGTGGGCTATAGCTAACCGCAATGGTTATGCTTCCTGCCACGGCGGTCAGAAGGAATACACCCTTGCAGACGGCAGCAAGTATGTTGCTTCCGTATTCGGTCTGTCAGGCTCAGGTAAGTCTACACTGACACACGCAAAGCACGACGGCAAGTATCCGAATATCACCGTTCTTCACGATGATGCATTTATTATCAACACTGATACCTGTGCTTCTATCGCACTCGAGCCTTCATACTTTGACAAGACAGCCGACTATCCGACAGGCTGCCCCGACAACAAGTATCTGCTCAGCGTTCAGAACTGCTCATGCACAAAGGACGAGGACGGCAAGATACAGCTTGTTACCGAGGATATAAGAAACGGCAACGGCCGTGCAATAAAGTCAAAGCTCTGGTCACCGAACCGTGTTGACAAGATCGACTCACCCGTAAACTCCATAATCTGGATCATGAAGGATCCTACAATTCCTCCGTGCCTGAAGCTCAGCGGTGCTGCTCTGGCGTCTGTAATGGGTGCTACCCTTGCTACAAAGACCTCCAGCGCAGAGCGTGTAAAGGCAGGAACAGATATGAACGCACTTCGTATAGTTCCTTATGCTAACCCGTTCAGAACATATCCTCTCGTAAACGACTATGTAAAGTTCAAGAAGCTCGTTGAAGAGAAGAACGTTGCTTGCTATATAGTAAACACAGGCGACTTTATGGGCAAGAAGGTACAGAAGGAAGATACACTCGGCATACTTGAGGCTATCGTAGAGGGCAAGGCTGACTTTGAGAAGTGGGGTCCCTTTGACGATATAGAGATACTCAACTGGGAAGGCTTTACACCCGACCTTAACGATCCTGAGTACAAGGCTGCTCTGAAGAGCGCTATGGAGAACCGTGTAAACGCTATAAAGGGCTTTGCAGAGAAGAAGGACGGCTACGACAAGTTGCCTGATGAAGCACTTGAGGCTGTACAGAAGCTCGTTGACGCACTTTCATAATTATTCTTAAAAACCAAAACTAAAGGCTGTCCCTTGCGGGCAGCCTTTTTGTGTATCACAATCGAGTATGTAGCAAAAAATCCCTTACCAATAAGGCAAGGGATTTTGTTGTTTTTTCATAGTGTTTTATTCACAGTCCTCGTCCGTGGTGCAGCAGCATTTTTTGCCCTTCATACAAGCGATAACAGGAGGACACCATTTTTTTGCACATTCGGATGGCTCGGGCATCGGCTCGCCTGTAATAAGGGACATTATCACGCGTCTGTGCGTATAGAGCATCACAGCTGCTCCTATGGCGCAGATTATACCGAGCACCTTAAAAATAGTTTTTCCTGACATTTTTTTCACCTCCGTTTTGACAGATTATTTTGTTTTTTGTTCTTTGGTTTTCTGAATTTTATCGAAATGACTATAGCACCGATTATAAAAGCCAGGATCGAGCCGAATAGAAAAAGGAGCAAGATCAGAGGGTAAAGGGTATTCAGCGGGTATCTGCATATAACGCAGTTATTCCATATGACAGAAAACGTCAGACAAACACATGTATTTATGATGTCAATCAGCAGTATAAGGGCTGCTATTATCAGCTCTGCACCCTTTTGGGTGACAGATAAGCCTATTTTAAGCCTGCCTGCCAGATGAGCGAATACAGTGTTTATGACAAGCGTCACAAGAGAAACAATATGCGGATAAAATGCATAGAGCTTTGTACTAAAAACATCAAAGCTTCCCGAAGGGGAAAAGTGTACTCCGATAGTATCGGGCAGGTTTTCCCACGTCATCAAAAGACTGAACAGTCCGTAGAAAAACATTCCCCAGACAATGACCGTATTCACAAGGTGATACTTTTTAGTCATAGCAACTCCTCCGAGTCCTGCTCTTATTCGTAGTTTTCTTCATCATTCTCAGGCTCCGGCTGTTCCTCGGCTTTTCCTACTCCCAGTCCGTCGCCGCCCGTGCGTATCAGGCTTGCAAGGTTGGGGTCTATCTGATAGTCGTCGGCTGTACCGCTGAAGGAATTTTCGGGACCTTTTTTGATCAGTTTTTCAAGCTCTACATTTGACTCTATATCGTCCGCATTTTTATTGAATGCATCATCGGGACCGCGTTTGATCAGATTTTCAAGAGAGTCATGTTCTATTTTTTCATAATCGACAAGGTCGGGATCAACGGCTTTTTTATTATTTTTGAATTTGTCTACGGGTCTTGTATCACGCGGAGTCTTTTCCTGCGGTTTTGGTTGAGGCTTCGGCGCAGACGGTGGGGGAGTGGGTCTGTTCTTTTTGTTCTTTTTCGCAACCTTTACAACAACTACTATAATGACTATAACGACTGCAACCGAAGCAGCTGCTATCACTATTGTCAGGAATAAGGACATAAACTCCTC
>JAHKXX010000315.1 GCA_020627425.1 bacterium | reverse complement strand
GTAAATCACCGCAGGCAATGTTCGGCGCAGTTCTCAAGAGTTATTACTGCGAGAAGAACAACATAGATCCGAAGGATGTATTCGTAGTCAGCGTTATCCCCTGTACCGCAAAGAAATTTGAGGCCACAAGAGAGCAGCTTCGCAGCGAGCCTGAGTATGATGATGTAGATGTAGCACTCACGACCCGTGAGCTTGCAAGAATGATAAAGCGTGCAGGAATCAAGTTCGGCGAGCTTGACGATGAGGACTTTGACGCTCCGTTCAACAAGGCAACAGGCGGCGGCGTTATCTTCGGTGCTACCGGCGGCGTTCTGGAGGCAGCTCTCCGTACAGCAGCACGCATACTCGACGGTAACTTCGAGAAGATAGACTTTGAAGAGGTAAGAGGTCCCGAGGCTATCAGAACAGCTACATATGAAGTAGCAGGTGTGACCATAAAGGTTGCTGTTGCTTCCGGTCTGGGTAACGCAAGGAAGATTCTTGAGATGATCAAGAAGGGCGAGCTTGACGTTCAGATGGTAGAAATAATGTCATGTCCCGGCGGTTGTATCAACGGCGGCGGCCAGCCAATGATCTCTGACTCAATCCGCAACTATACAGACTACAAGGCAGACAGAGCAAGAGTACTATATGAGCAGGATAAGAACTGCGAGTATCGTGTTTGCGATGACAGCCCTGTTATAAAGATGATCTATGATGAATTCTTAGAGGCTCCGGGCAAGGAGAAGTCGCATAAGTATCTGCACACCTCTTATGTAGAAAGAGGACATTACTACAAGTAATTCTTGTATACAAAAATATATGCCGCAAGGAGCTTGATCTCTTTGCGGCTTTTTCATACCGGTGGTGTAAATATGAAATTCAAATATACAACAAGGGGAACCTGTTCAAGTGCAATAGAATTTGATCTTGACGACGGAATCGTCAGAAATATAAAATTCAAGGGCGGCTGTATGGGAAATACCCAGGGAGTCTCGGCGCTTGCCGAAGGTATGAAGGCTGAAGAAATAGTCAGACTCTGTAAGGGTATTCAGTGCGGCTTCAAGGGAACCTCTTGCCCCGACCAGCTCGCAAGAGCAATAGAAAAAGCCTTAGACAATAAAACTGATAAGACAGAGATATGATCTGTGTTTCAGCACGCTTTTACACAGGCATTACTTAAATTTGAAAACAGCAGTAATCTCCTGTAAAAAAAAGATCCCCGCAGTCACGGGGATCTCGTTTTTTATGAAAACAGATTTATCGCAGTCATAATAAGTGCTAAAGAAATAAAGATTATAACGCCGGGGTTAAGGAATAGTGCTTTTTTTCCGTCACCCTTCCGAAGCTGCTGACGAGCGGGTAAAAAAACTATCTGCTTTTTAACAAGAGTGATGATCATAAGAACTATTCCGAAAACGATCATACTGAATATGAAAAAGATCAGCGCCAGATTTATCAGCAGCGGTATCAGTATCTCGTTTAGCTGTTCGGGAGTGGGGGAAGTACTTGCTGCTATCTCTTTCAGCTTTTCTTCATCAAGCAGCGATACTACAAGGGGTGATATTACTCCGCCGAACAGATTCATTAATGAATGCATTATTATCGTGTAGTGGATCTTGCCGCTTCTGACATATACATAGCCCCAGATAAGACCGACTGCAAAGGTATAGAATGACTGGAACAGATTAACATGAAACAGCGCAAAACACAGTGCGCTGAAAAGCACGGCGCATTTTTCGCTGTACATAGCAGTACGGTCTATTATGAATTTGCGGAAAACCAGTTCCTCTAAAACAGGGGCGACCGCAACGACCATAATAATATTAAATATACTAAAATCGGACAACAACTCGTCTATGGAGTTTGTTGCGTTTCCCTTTGTAAACAGATATGACAGAATGTTTCCGACTATAGAGCCTGCATACATCAGAGGGAAGGATATTATCATAAATTTAAAAAATTCAAGAACGCTGAATTTCCCTTCCTCGGGCTTTTGACCTTTTTTGACAAGCATTAACAGAAGAATTGACGGCAGCATCAGAAATTCATTCATCAGCAGCAGTAGAGTATTTGCAAAGCCCTCGTCAAACTCTTTTTCGTTTATGTTCAGATAAAATGTATAACCAATGGAGAACAATATCTGAATTATTAGAAATGCTCCAATGCCGATAACAATAGAAAACCCGCACCACGAAAAGGTGCTTCTTGCTTTTTTCAGCCTGTGGGGAAACGGGTTTTCATATACGGTATGTGGTATGTAGAATGAGCCGGAATGATTATTATTCATTGGCAGTCCTCCGATTATTGTAACAGAATACGGGCTTGTACAGACAAGCCCGCAGGTTTTATCAGTAATTCTTTTCGTTCAGTTCAAAGTATGCCTGCGGATGAGAACAAACAGGACATACATCGGGTGCCTTTGTGCCTACTACGATATGACCGCAGTTGCGACATTCCCATATTTTGACCTCGCTCTTTTCGAATACCTGCTGTGTCTGTACATTTTCAAGAAGCGCTCTGTAGCGTTCTTCGTGGTGTTTTTCTATCTCGGCTACCTGTCTGAATTTTTCGGCAAGCTCGTGAAAGCCCTCCTCGTCTGCCTCATTTGCAAAGTGTACATACATATCCGTCCACTCATAGTTTTCTCCGTTTGCAGCACTTGCAAGGTTTTGCTCGGTAGTTCCTATACCCTCAAGCTCCTTGAACCACATCTTTGCGTGTTCCTTCTCGTTGTCGGCGGTTTTTTGGAACAAAGCGGCGATCTGTTCAAAGCCCTCTTTTTTTGCCTTTGAAGCAAAGTAAGTGTACTTGTTTCTTGCCTCGGACTCACCTGAAAATGCTGCTCTGAGGTTCTGCTCGGTTTTTGTACCTGAATATTTGTTTCCCATTAAAAGCCCTCCTTTTTTAATAAGGTACTACATATATTGTACCATATTTTGCTCAGTAATAACAGTCGTAAAGAAATTTTTTTGATAAAATGCATTTTCCATTCTTATAATACATACTGAAAAATGAATAAAAAATATGAGAAACTCACCACAGACTTGCTGTGCTGATTTCCCGGAGACAATAAGTAGAGTAGACAAAAATTATACTTGCCCCCACTTCAAAGCAGCACGAGCGGCGCCCTGAGCGCCGTGACGCGGACATAGAGGTATAATAAACCAAACTTGTACGCGTGCCAATAAAGTGGAGGACACGATCAACTTGAGTGCGCGAATTGCTCAGCGCGAGCACGCGCAAATAGTGTTGGTTTGTCAATGATGTGTTACACATTTTTTAAATAGCATCAACTTCGCCTGTTTCTAAAAAGCGATTGATAACCTCACGAGGAGATTTCCATTTAAGAGGGCGCATAGGAAAGTTATTATATTTTCTGCTGTGAACAGCTAATTGCCTTTCAAAATCGTCAAATGAGTAGAAAGAGTGTGTTGCATAGAAGTATTCATTGTCTTTTCTGTGCGACCTTTCAACCTTGCCGTTATGTCTTGGAGTGTAGGGTTTGATCAGCTTGTGCCTTATTCCTTTCTCTTTGAGGTATACCTCAAAGAGCGTCATGTCTTTTGGATTCTTACTGCCGCCAAATTTCTTGGTAAACTCAGATCCGTTGTCAGTTTGTACGCACTCTACATTGAAAGGAAATGCCCCCAGCATATGCTCAAGAAAAACTTTTGATGAATAGGTATTTTGCTCCTTAAAAGCCTCAATATATCTGAACCGGGAGTATTCATCAATAGCTGTATACTGATAGAAACGTTCGCCTTTGGCATCTCCAACAATACAGGCGGTAGGTACAACCTTTACATCGACTTGTACTCGCTGTCCAGGATAGAGCATCTTTTCGTAGGGTTTAGGAATGTACTTGGGGTTTGGAGGTGTCTGGCGAGGCTCTCCGAGCTTCCGAAGCATACGGTAAAGTCCTGTTATGCTTCGCTTATATCCTCTTAATCCCAGCTTAACCCAGAATACCACCAGTCCGGCATGAGGATTTCTTCTCCTCATATCCTTTATCAGCTTTATTTCATCCTCTGTATGTTCATTAGGGTGATGATCTGGTCTGTGTGATCGATCAGCAAGCGATTGAAGGGTTCCGTCATATCGTTTCTTCCATCGATAGATATATTGTCGGTTAACATTGTACTTTATTGCTGCCTTTGTCACTCCGTGCTTCTCGGAATATTTGATTATGGATTGACGAAACTTCATCTTCTGTGTTACAGTATTCATAGCAAATAGGACTCTCCTTTGTTATGTTGATGGTAGCATATTAACAGTAACACAGGATCTTCCTATTTGCTATTCTTTTTTTCTACCTGTAACATATCAATTGTAAACCTACATGCTCAGCGCGAGCACGCGCAAATAGGGGGTTGTTAAATGGGAGGATTTCTGTTATTATAGAAGTAGGTGTAGCTATCCTGAGGCAATTGCGGACAATATCGGATAGTATAGCCATTCTGTTAATCTGTTAAAGGCAGTGAGAAGAAAGGAAGAAATATAATCATGAATAACGGAAACCTTAGAAAGAAATTACTTATTGCAGCGATCGCGGCAACGGTTGCTGTATGTACCACTGTATCCGGCTGCTCGGTTTTTAATGATCAAAGCTCTGACAGCTCTGCAAAAACAAGCGAGGAGGCATCTGTGTCCGAGGGAAGCTCTTCTCTCGGAGGAAATATAGCCGCCAAATCAAAATCCTACCAGATTTCTCTTCCGGTAATGCAGTACCTTGCACGCTATAACTATCAGAGATATCTCAGCCAGTACGGTCAGTATATGCAGTACTATGGCTTTGATTCAACGGTAGACCTTCATTCTCAGTATTATAACGAGGAAAGCGGCGTTACATGGTATGACTATTTTCTCGATATGACAAAGCAGTATATGGAACAGACCCTTATCATGGCAGAAGCTGCAAAAGCAGATGGTATAGAGCTTGATGAGAAGGATCTAGCAAGCATAAAGGAAACTATGGATAGTATGAGCTCCTCCGCAAAAGAAAGCGGTACTACGGTTTCTCAGCTTATAGTCGACAGTTACGGCGAGGGAGTTACGGCAGAGGATATAGAGGAATGCCTTAAGCTTACTCAGCTTGCTCAGAAGTACTATGATAAAATACACAACGGCTATAAGTATACCGAAGAAGACTATGAAAAATACTATAACGAGCATAAAGAAAGTTATACATTTGCAGATTTTATGACATATAGCTTCAATTATAATGTGAGTACCTCGTCCGATACGTCAGAGACTTCCGTAGATGAGGAGAGCAAAAAAGAAGCTAAGAAATTTGCCGATGAACTTGTAAAATGCAAGACTCAGGACGAGTTTAAAGACTATTTGCGTGATTATCTGAAAACTCACCCCGACAGAGTTACCATACAGGAAAGCTCGGAGTCCTCTGGAGAGACAGCAGAGTCGAGCGAGGACGCTCTGAATAAAGCGATTGAGTCTGCTGTAGATGCAGCATATACAAAAAAATACGGATATGAAGTGACCTCTGATGCAGGAAAATGGATCTTTGACAGCAGCAGAAAACAGAACGACACATATATAGTAAACGGCTCCGATAACTATACTGTTCTGCTGATGATGAAGCCTGCATACCGTGATGAAAGCATTAATAAGAATGTTCGTCATATTCTCGTTACAAGCAGTACCTATGAGACAGACGAAAAGGCAAAGAAGAAGGCAGATGAGATACTCGAGGAGTATAATAGCGGAGAACAAACCGCCGAGGCTTTCGGAAAGCTTGCTCAGAAATATACAGAAGACCCGGGCTCGAAAAATACGGGCGGACTATATGAGAATGTCTCTGAGGGACAGATGGTGACCGAGTTTAACGACTGGATATTTGACGAGTCAAGAAAACCCGGTGATACAGGAATAGTAAAAACCTCTTACGGTTATCACGTTATGTACTTTGTCGGCGATAGCCTGCCTGCATGGCAGACAGGGATAGATACTGCGCTGCGTACAGAAGCCTTTAACGATCATTACAATAAGCTCAAGGAAAAGTATACAGTAGAATTTGATGATGAGTTTCTTAAAACAATAGAAATATATACTCCCGAGAGCAGTGCCGCAGAAAGCGCAGCAGAGAGCGCCGAGAAATCAAAGTAATATTTCTAAAAAACCAAAATAAACACAGACAGGAGAGTGGTGTTATGTACGAAGAGCTGAAAAAAATAATTGATGAAAGCAACAACATTGTGATTTTCGGCGGAGCGGGTGTTTCCACCGAAAGCGGTATTCCGGATTTTCGCAGTGTGGACGGGTTGTATAACCAAAAGTACAAATACCCTCCCGAAACAATACTCAGCCACAGCTTTTTTATGACAAGACCCGGTGATTTTTTTGACTTCTACCGTGACAAGATGATATGTCTTGATGCAAAGCCGAACCGCGCACACAAGGCTCTGGCAGCGCTTGAAAAAAGCGGAAAGCTGCGCGCAGTGATAACTCAAAACATAGACGGTCTTCACCAAGCGGCAGGAAGCAAGAGGGTATATGAGCTTCACGGCTCTGTTCACAGAAACTACTGTGTCAGGTGTAGGAAGTTCTATGGCATAGAAGCAGTGACCGAGTCCGAAGGTATACCAAAATGTACCTGCGGCGGAATAATAAAGCCTGATGTCGTTCTGTACGAGGAGGGGCTTGATGACAGTACTGTTGAGAATTCCGTGAAAGCGATAGCTGAGGCTGATGTTCTGATAGTAGGCGGCACATCACTGAACGTATATCCTGCGGCAGGCTTTCTGAATTATTTCAGAGGTAGCACCATTGTTCTGCTGAACAAATCCGAAACAAGCTTTGACAAAAATGCGGATCTTGTTATACGTGATCCTATAGGGCAGGTGCTCGGCGAGGTATGCTCCATAGACTAAAAGCGCAGTGCCTGCGCTGTCAATCCGCGCACTATAGTTAATGTTACCGCCTACATTGTTGGCACGCGTACAGGCTTGTTTTATTGTACCTCTTTGTCCGCGTCACGGCACTCAGGGTGCCGCTCGTGCTGTTTTGGAGCAAAAGGCGAGTGTGTTTATCTGCTCTGCTTAGGTGTATCCGAAAAGCGCACTCAACTTGGTGTTGATGTCAATCTTCCCGGCACGCTTACGGGTCGGGAGATCATATATTAAGATATAACCACAAAGTATGTCCCCCGCCTCTTAGGCGGCGGGTGCCATAAATCCGTTCAGTGGGAGTTAAATCTCCCACTGAACGGAAGCAAGCCTACG
>JAHKXX010000314.1 GCA_020627425.1 bacterium | reverse complement strand
TTGAAATACGTCAGTATTCCTGCGTCGATTTTGTCAATCTGACAAAAAATTATGCTCGAAATCTGACGCACAATCTCTGTGCGGTGTTGCCTTAAAAGCTTTTAAGCTCGTTTGATACAACAATCTCTCACAGTCGGAGACAATAAATGGAAAAGCCAAATACACTTGCCACCACTCCAAAGCAGCACAAGCGGACAAAGAGGGACAATAAACCAAGCCTGTACGCGTGCCAATAAAGTAGGCGGTAACACAAACTACAGTGCGCGTGTTGCCCACGGAGGCTCTCCGCCTGCGCAAAAGACCTTGCAGAATTGCTTCTGCAAGGTCTGATTTTTGTATTTAATTTTGCCTGTATTATGCTTCGTCAGCGATTGCAGCCTGAGCAGCAGCCAGACGAGCGATCGGTACTCTGAACGGTGAGCATGATACATAGTCAAGACCGATCTTATGGCAGAACTCAACGGAAGACGGATCGCCGCCGTGCTCACCGCAGATACCGCAGTGAAGATCAGGACGTGTAGCCTTACCAAGCTCAAGAGCCATCTTCATCAGCTTGCCAACACCTGCCTGGTCAAGCTTTGCGAACGGATCGTTCTCGAATATCTTTGCATCATAGTATGCCTCAAGGAACTTACCGGAGTCGTCACGGCTGAAGCCGAAGGTCATCTGGGTAAGGTCGTTTGTACCGAAGCAGAAGAACTCAGCCTCTGTAGCTATCTCGTCAGCTGTAAGAGCAGCACGCGGGATCTCTATCATAGTACCAACTTCGTACTTCATATCTGCACCGGCAGCAGCGATCTCAGCGTCAGCTGTCTCAACAACTACCTTCTTAACATACTTAAGCTCTTTAATGTCGCCTACGAGCGGAATCATTATCTCGGGCTTCATATCCCAGTCAGGATGTGCCTTCTTAACATTGATAGCCGCACGGATAACAGCGCTTGTCTGCATCTTTGCAATCTCAGGATATGTAACTGCAAGACGGCAGCCACGGTGACCCATCATTGGGTTGAACTCCTTCAGGCTTTCGATTATAGCCTTTATCTGCTCTACAGTCTTGCCCTGTGTCTCTGCAAGCTTAGCAATGTCTGCTTCCTCTGTGGGAACAAACTCATGCAGCGGAGGATCAAGGAATCTGATAGTAACAGGATTGCCCTCGAGTGCTTCATACAGCTTCTCAAAGTCGCCCTGCTGCTCGGGAAGGATCTTAGCAAGAGCTGCTTCTCTCTCTTCTACTGTCTCAGAGCAGATCATCTCGCGGAATGCGTCTATTCTGTTGCCCTCAAAGAACATATGCTCTGTACGGCAAAGACCGATACCCTCTGCGCCAAGCTCACGAGCCTTTTTAGCGTCAGCAGGTGTATCTGCGTTTGTTCTTACCTTCAGCTTTCTGAACTCGTCAGCCCAAGCCATTATTCTGCCGAACTCGCCTGCTATCTGAGCGTCAACAGTCGGGATAGCACCGTCATAGATGTTACCTGTAGAACCGTCGAAGGAGATTACATCGCCCTCTTTGTATTCCTTACCGCCGAGTGTGAACTTCTTGTTCTCCTCGTCCATAACGATAGCCGAGCAACCGGATACACAGCAGGAACCCATACCACGAGCAACAACTGCTGCGTGAGATGTCATACCGCCGCGAACTGTCAGGATACCCTGAGCAGCCTTCATACCCTCTATATCCTCGGGTGAAGTCTCAAGACGAACAAGAACGACCTTCTTGCCCTCAGCAGCCCAATCCTTAGCGTCGTCAGCAGTAAATACTATCTGACCGCAAGCAGCACCGGGAGCAGCGCCGAGACCCTTGCCTATAGGTGTAGCACTCTTTATAGCCTTAGCGTCGAACTGCGGGTGAAGAAGTGTGTCAAGGTTTCTCGGGTCGATCATAGCAACAGCTTCCTTCGGAGTTCTCATTCCCTCGTCAACGAGGTCACAAGCAATCTTCAGAGCAGCCTGTGCTGTTCTCTTACCGTTTCTTGTCTGGAGCATATACAGCTTGCCGTGCTCAACGGTAAACTCCATATCCTGCATATCTCTATAGTGCTTCTCGAGAGTAGCGCAAACGTCCTTGAACTGAGCAAATGCCTCAGGGAACTTCTGCTCCATCTCGCTTATGTGCATAGGTGTACGAACGCCTGCAACAACGTCCTCGCCCTGTGCGTTTGTAAGGAACTCACCAAACAGACCCTTTGCACCTGTAGCCGGGTCACGGGTAAATGCAACGCCTGTACCGCAGTCGTCACCCATGTTACCGAATGCCATTGACTGTACGTTTACAGCAGTACCCCATGAGTATGGAATATCGTTATCACGACGATATACGTTAGCTCTCGGGTTGTCCCATGAACGGAATACAGCCTTTATAGCGCCGAACAGCTGCTCCTTAGGATCAGCAGGGAAGTCCTCACCGATCTTGTTCTTATATTCTGCCTTGAACTGATTTGCAAGCTCTTTAAGGTCGTCTGCAGTCAGCTCTACGTCCTGAGTTACGCCTCTTTCAGCCTTCATCTTGTCGATAAGCTGCTCGAAGTATTTCTTACCAACCTCCATAACAACGTCGGAGTACATCTGGATAAATCTTCTGTAGCAGTCATATGCCCAACGGGGGTTACCGGATTTCTCTGCGATAACCTCTACAACCTCTTCGTTAAGACCGAGGTTGAGGATAGTATCCATCATACCGGGCATTGAAGCACGTGCGCCTGAACGAACGGAAACGAGAAGAGGATTCTCCTTGTCGCCGAATTTCTTACCTGTTATTTCCTCAAGCTTACCGATATATTCTTCGATCTGACCCATGATCTCGTCATTGATCTCACGACCGTCCTCGTAATACTGTGTGCAAGCCTCGGTTGTGATAGTGAAGCCCTGAGGAACGGGGAAGCTCTCGCCCGAGCCGTCCAGCTTTATGTTGGACATCTCTGCAAGGTTAGCGCCCTTACCGCCAAGAAGCTCACGCATGCTTGCGTTACCTTCGCTGAAAAGATAGACCCATTTTTTAGCCATTGGAATTACCTCCTGAAAAAAATAAATTTCGACTATAAAAAGCTACAGTCGCTTTCGTATATTATAACATAGTCCATAAAAAAATGCTATTGTTTTTTGAAATTTTTTTCTAATTTTTTAAAAAGCAACGGTTATGCCTGCTTTTATGCCCTGTTTTCACAGGTTTTGATCGCGATCACTCTGCACTTCTGTATTTTTCAAGCGCCGCCTTTGACCAGACCTGATCTATATTCAGAAATCCGCCCTTTTTCTTTTCTCCGGAAAAATATTTCTTTACTATACCGAGGGAGCGATGATATACCTCCAGTCTGATCGTTTGCAGGTAGGGACGGTGGTCGATGCCGACAAAAAACTGAAAGGTCATACTGTTTTCATCCTCGCTCAGATCTGTAAAATAGCCGTCGTGTACGGACTGAGATGTGCTTTTTGCAACGACATCCGCAACAGCTGTTTTTGTAAGCTCTACAGCCATATCGTCAAGCTTCTGTTCAAGAATTACTATTTTTTCCTTCATAGCATTGACTGTAGGTACTATTCTTTTTGTTATATATTCCATATCGGAAAACTCAAACTCAAGCTTTTCGTCTATTGTCTGTCTGCGCGTCACATTCGGAATATAGTAGACCATAAACTTATTCTTCATATCATTATAAAGCAGCGGATGCAGGAGTCTTGAATGAAAGCCGCATTTTTTACAGTTCCACTTGAAAAAGCTTTCATCAAAGATCTTTTCTCTTATCTCCGGATCTGCCTCTGTATTCACGCTGCATACAAGCGGCAGAGTTGTTATCTGGCTGCACTTAGGACAGGTAACGGGCTTTTCTACTATTTCGGACATACTGTTCACCTCATCTGTTTAGTTATTATTTAGATTATAACATAAATTCCGAGTTTTGTACATTTATCAGTCCAAATTTCATAGCCCGGCGTGCCGCCGGTGTCAATTCGCGCACTTAAGTTATTGATTGACACGCGTGCAGGCTGGGTTTATTGTACCTCTGTTTCCGCGTCACGGCGCTAAATGCGCCGCTTAGCGCTGGAGGAATGTGAACGCAAGTGTATTTGTCTATTCTATTTTGTGTATCCGTATATACAGAAAACGCATCACCGAAATTGGTGATGCGTTTTTCTTTATACACTTAGATAGCATTTGGCTTTAACTCATAAAAAAACCGTACACGGCTTTATCTCGTGTACGGTTCTCTTTATTATCAGATAAGCTCTATAACTGCCATCTCTGCAGCGTCACCGCGGCGCGGTCCGAGCTTTGTTATTCTTGTATAGCCGCCGTTTCTGTCAACGTACTTAGGTGCGATCTCCTTGAACAGCTTGTTTACAACATCTTCCTTTGTGATAAAGGCAAGAGCCAGACGCTTGTTATGAAGGTTTTCCACCTTTGCTATAGTAATAAATTTCTCTGTCATTGCACTGACTTCTTTTGCACGAGTAACGGTTGTTTCTATTCTTCCGTTTTCAAGAAGAAAAGTAACCATAGCTCTGAGCATTGCAGTTCTATGAGCAGTGTCTCTGCCTAACTTTCTTGTTCCCGGCATAGATTTTCACTCCTTTAACATTCTGTGTTTAGTATCGGCTCAGTCCTCGTCAGCCTGTAGCTGAAAACCGAGTGAGTTCAGCTTTTCAACTACTTCCTCGAGAGACTTTCTGCCAAGGTTGCGGACCTTCATCATATCGTCCTCAGACTTGTTTATCAGGTCCTCTACGGTGTTTATACCGGCACGCTTCAGACAGTTGAACGAACGAACCGAAAGATCAAGCTCCTCTATAGTCATCTCAAGAACCTTTTCCTTCCCCTGATCATTCTTCTCTATCATAACCTCTGTGCTTGTACCCTTGTCTGAAAGGTTTACAAAGAGATCAAGATGCTCTGTCAGCACCTTTGCGGCGAGCGACACAGCCTCTTGTGCGTTAATAACGCCGTTTGTCCATACATCCAGCGACAGCTTGTCATAGTCAGTTATCTGTCCTACTCTGGTGTTTTCTACAGTGTAGTTTACCTTCAGTACGGGCGTATATATAGAATCTATCGGCAACACACCGATAATACTTGCGTTTCCTGCCATTTCGGCTTTGTTGCGTTCTGCCGAAACATATCCGCGTCCCTTGTTAAGTGTGATCTCCATATAGAGCTTAGCACCTTCACCGAGGGTTGCAATATGCATCTCGGGATTGAGTATTTCTACCTCTGCGTCTGTCTTTATGGACTCTGCTGTTACCTCGCACGGACCCTCTACGTTTATCTCAACAACCTTCGGACCGTCGCAGTGTAGCTTCGCAATCAGACCCTTCATATTGAGGACAATCGCGGTAACATCTTCCTTTACTCCCGGGATTGTCGAGAACTCGTGCAGCACTCCGTCAATCTTTATGCTTGTAACTGCTACTCCTTCAAGGGACGAAAGCAGCACGCGGCGCAGACTGTTTCCGAGTGTGTTGCCAAAGCCTCTCTCAAGCGGCTCTACAACAAATCTGCCGTATTTTCCGCCGTCGGACAATTCGGTGGTATCTATCTTTGGTTTTTGGATCCCAATCATCAGCTAACCTCCTTAACATCGGGCGGTAATACCGCCCGCAAATGTATATCCTACAATTAACTATCGGATTACTTGGAGTACAACTCGACGATAAGATGCGGTGCAACCTCGTAGTCAACATCCTCTATAGCAGGCATACGAACGATCTTTGCACACATCTGCTCCTTGTTTACTTCCATCCAGAGCGGAGTTGTTCTGCCGCTTGTCTGCTCGATGATGTCCTTAAACTTAGAACTGCTCTTACTCTTATCTCTGAGAGCTATAACGTCGCCGACCTTTACGCGGTAAGAAGGAATGTCTACCTTTTTGCCGTTTACGAGGAAGTGACCGTGTGTAACGAGCTGTCTTGCTTCTCTTCTTGTGAGTGCCATACCCATTCTAAACGCAATGTTGTCAAGTCTTGACTCAAGAATAGTTATAAGGTTGTTACCTGCCTGACCCTCCATCTTTGAGGCAATCTCAAAGTAATGATAGAAGGGCTTTTCAAGCACGCCGTATATAAATTTAAGCTTCTGCTTCTCCTTGAGCTGTGTACCGTATTCGGAAACCTTTCTTCTGGAGTTAGCGTTGGGGTTTCTGTTTGATGTTTTTGTGATACCTACTACAGCCGGGCTGATACCGAGGTATCTGCATCTTTTCAGTATCGGATCTCTATTTACTGCCATTTCTTAGTACCTCCACTTTTATACACGTCTTCTTTTCGGAGGACGGCAACCGTTGTGCGGTATCGGTGTTACGTCCTTTATCATGCTTACTTCAAGACCTGCGGACTGAAGTGCGCGGATAGCAGCCTCGCGTCCTGCACCCGGTCCCTTAACGTAAACCTCTACACTCTTCATACCATGCTCCATAGCAGCCTTTGCTGCTGTCTCAGCAGCTGACTGTGCAGCAAACGGGGTAGACTTTCTGGAGCCTCTGAAACCCAGCTCGCCTGCGCTTGCCCATGAAACAGCGTTGCCCTGTGTATCTGATATAGTAACTATAGTATTGTTGAAAGTTGACTGGATATGTGCAGAACCCTTTTCTATGTTCTTGCGCTCACGGCGTCTGCGAACAGTGGTCTTTTTCGCACCTGTCTTTACTGCCATAAGTTGATCCCCTCCTGATTATTTCTTCTTATTAGCCATGGTCTTTCTGGGGCCTTTTCTTGTACGGGCATTTGTCTTTGAACGCTGACCCCTTACAGGAAGTCCCTTGCGGTGACGGATTCCTCTGTAGCAGCCGATCTCGATAAGTCTCTTTATATCGAAAGCGATGTCACGTCTGAGGTCACCCTCTACACGGCAATTATGGTCTATATATTCTCTCAGCTTGCTGATGTCGTCCTCTGTAAGATCTCTTACTCTTGTATCGGGGTTTACGCCCGTTGCGGACAGTATATCGTTAGCTGTTTTGCGGCCTATACCGTAAATATAGGTGAGGCCTATCTCTACTCTTTTATCTCTGGGTAAATCTACACCTGAAATACGCGCCATTCTTTTAGCACCTCCGTTAATTTTAGCGTCTTAACCCTGACGCTGTTTGTGCTTCGGGTTTTCACAGATAACCATGATTTTGCCCTTACGCTTTATAACCTTACACTTTTCGCAAATTTTCTTTACTGAAGGTCTGACTTTCATCGTGTTATCATTCCTTTCGTACAAAACCTATTGGTTTATTACTTACTGCGCCACGTTATACGACCTCTGGTAAGATCGTAGGGTGACATTTCTACCGTTACCTTGTCGCCGGGAAGTATTCTGATAAAGTTCATTCTCAGCTTTCCCGATATTACAGCAAGGATCATATGTCCGTTCTGAAGCTCTACCTTAAACTGGGCATTCGGAAGCGCTTCCTTAACTATACCTTCTACCTCAATTACATCCTGCTTTGACAATTAAATAACCTCCTAAGAAGTACGTTTATTGTTGTTAAATTCGGCAACTGCGTTACCGATCGTACTGTCGGCTGCCATTGATCTTTCATCTATAACCGTTTTTGTCGGTGCCAGATGTATCAGTTTTTTTCTTTTCGGGCGGGAAAGCGTTCTGTATTTTCCGTCGCATATCATCGCCGCTTCCTTGCTGACGCTGAGTACAACGAAAAAGTAACCCTTGTCTCTGCCCATTTTTGATCTGACTATCTGTCCTCTTTCAAACTGCATATACCGATCACCTCAGTCCGGAAGAGTCAATATATGTGTTCCCGATGACGTTATCGCTACCGTATGCTCAAAATGCGCGGAAAGCTTACCGTCAAGGGTAACCGTAGTCCACTCGTCCGAAAGTGTACGCACCCTGTGCGTTCCTTCGTTTACCATAGGCTCAATAGCAATTGCCATGCCCGGTACCAGGCGCACACCCTTATTCGGTGTGCCGTAATTCGGTACGCTTGGTTCTTCGTGCAGCTTCGCACCTACTCCGTGGCCGACGAAATCTCTTACCACCGAGTAACTGCGCGCCTCGGCATATTTTTGTACAGCAGCACCTATATCACCGACTCTGTTTCCGGCACGGGCATTTTTTATACCCTCAAAGAGCGCCTGCTTTGTTGTTTCGAGCAGTCTCCGGGCGCCGGGGCTTATATCGCCGCACGCAAAGGTATAGGCTGTGTCGCCGTGGTACCCCTCAAACAGGGCGCCGACGTCAATACTTACTATATCTCCGTTTTTCAGGATCGTGTTACTGCTTGGTATGCCGTGGATGACTACATTGTTAACCGATATACATGCACTGGCAGGAAATCCGTAAAGACCGAGAAAGCTTGGTTTTGCACCCTGGGACTCTATATATCCTCTGATAATATCGTCAAGCTCTTTAGTACTGATGCCCGGCTCTACAGCCGCGCCTGCTTTGTGCAATGCATTTCCCGCGATCCTGCCGGCGTGTCGCATAGCAGAAAATTCACGGGTCGTTTTCAGGATCACCATAAATCAAGCCTCGACAGCCTTCAGGATAAGAGCGGTAGTATGTTCTATACTGTCCTGACCCTCAACTATTGTCAGCTTGCCCTGCTTGTTGTAATAATCCTTGAGTGGTTCTGTTTCATTATGGTAAACCTCAAGACGGGCTTTTACTGTATCGGGATGGTCATCCTTACGCTGAACAAGGGCGCCTGCACACTTGTCACAAACTCCGTCAACAGACGGCTTTTTGTAATCGATGTGGTAGCTTGCTCCACACTTTTCGCAAACACGGCGTCCGGACATTCTCTTGATTATAGCCTCGTCCTTGACTTCGATATCTATTACCTTGTCAATAGCTATACCCATAGCGTCCAGAGCCTCGGCCTGAGGAATGGTTCTCGGGAAACCGTCGAGGATAAATCCGTTTTTGCAGTCGTCCTTTGCAAGACGCTCTTTTATGATACCGATAACTACCTCATCGGGAACGAGCTGACCTGCTTCCATAAAGGACTTTGCCTTGAGACCCATCTCAGTACCGCTTTTCAGCGCTTCTCTTATTATATTTCCTGTTGAAATCGTAGGAATCTGTAAACGATCACAGATAACCTCTGCCTGTGTTCCTTTTCCTGCTCCGGGAGCACCGAGTAGTATGATCTTCATAATGTTTTCTCCTTTCGTTATGCAGCGCATATTAGTGCGTGTTTTTTTGCATTCAGTCTGACTCCGCTTTCGCAAAGAGAACGCAGAGCGTTCATCTTTGTTTTGCGAATTCGGATCGGTTCTTATTAGTCAAGGAAGCCCTTATAATGACGCATCATCATCTGGGATTCCAGCTGTTTAATGGTTTCAAGTGCAACGCCGACAAGGATGATTACCGAGGTACCGCCCATTGTCAGTCCGCGCATATTCGTCAGATTTGAGAATACAAGCGGAATAATTGCTATGAATGCAAGGAAGAGCGCTCCGATGAGCGTAATCCTTGAAAGGATCTTTGCTATAAAGTCAGTTGTCGGCTTACCGGGACGAATACCCGGGATAGTGCCGTTGTTTTGGCGAAGGTTATTTGCCATCTCTATGGGATTGTACTGAATGGTAACATAGAAATAAGCAAAACCTATGATCATTATAAAGTAGAGTACCGTATATATCCAGCCGCCCATATCAAACCAGCTGTAAACAACGCCCCAGAAAGAGTTAGGATCGGGCTGACCCGTAAAGAGCACTATTGTAGCGGGTATTGAAAGAATGGAGCTTGCGAAGATGATAGGCATAACGCCCGATAGACCAACCTTTATAGGAAGGTGGGTACTCTGACCGCCGTACATTTTTCTGCCGACAACACGCTTTGCGTACTGTACGGGAATACGGCGTTCTGCATCGTTCATAAATACTATTACCCATATAATTACAAGGAAAAGCAGTATGAATACGATAGGCAGAATTATCTTGCTTACATCGCCCTGCAGACCCAGCTGGAAGTATTCCCAGAGTGTACCGAAGGTAACGGGGAGTCTTGCAATAATGCCGACGAAGAGCAGGATAGAAATACCGTTGCCGACGCCGTTCTGGTTGATCTGCTCGCCGAGCCACATCATTAGGGCTGTGCCGGCGGTGAAGGCAAGAATTATAACAGCTGCTGCGAACACGCCGGAGAAGTCAAACTGGTTGTACTTTACTACGTTTGATCTTAAAAGCCATATGTAGTAGGCAGTACCCTGTATAATACCGAGTCCGACTGTTACATAACGTGTTATCGTAGCTATTTTTTTACGTCCCTCCGTACCCTCTTTTGACAGTCTCTCCAGCGGAGGGATCGCTACAGACAAAAGCTGCATTATAATTGAAGAGTTGATGTACGGGGTTACGGACATTGCGAACAATGTTGCGTTTGAAAAGGCACCGCCCGAGAAGGCGTCATAGTAAGAAAGCATATTGCCGCTTTCCTGCCAGCCCTCAGCGAAGCTTTTGAGTGCCATAACATCCAGAAACGGTACCGGGATAACGGAACCCAGTCTGAATATAAAAACTATAAATATAGTAAAGAGCATCTTCTTGCGAAGATCCGGAATTTTCCAGGCATTAGCGATTGTTTTAAACAAATCAAAC
>JAHKXX010000313.1 GCA_020627425.1 bacterium | reverse complement strand
TCCATCCGGTCGAGCATACCGTCTATCATAGCGGCGTTACCGAATACCAGCCCCGAACGCATACAGTCAGTTGTATTTGTACCGATAGCCTTTTTAGGAGGTTCGATGCTTATACCCTGTAGCAGAGCCGCGCGGCTTGTCAGCGACTCCATAGACACTCTGACTCCGGGGGCGATAATACCGCCGCGATAGTTAGAGTCTTTATCTATAACGCAGATGGTTGTTGCGGTACCCATATCTATTATCATCAGCGGTTTCGGATATTCCGCTATAGCAGCGACCGAGCCCACGACCATATCACTGCCGAGCTGGGCAGGATTATCTATCAGAATATTGAGTCCTGTTTTTATCCCGGGCCCGACGATAAGCGGTTTTGAGTCAATGACCATTTCTACTGCGGAGCTTAGCACACTATTCAGCTGTGGCACAACGGAGGATATTATACCTCCCTCAAAGTCCACAGGAGACAGCGAATATATATCCAGCAATGTTTTTATCTGTATCGCATATTCATCCGCTGTTTTCATTCTATCGGTACCGAGTCTTGCTATAAAAGCCACAGACTCTCCTACTCCGCCCAGAACGATATTTGTATTTCCTACATCTATAGCAATTATCATCGTATCATCTTTCCTCTGCAAAATATTTTACTTCCAAATTATATCCCCTCTCCCTCCCCCTGTCAACCCGGTGCCCGGGCGGTCAACCCGGTGCCCGGGCGGTCAACTCTCTCTTGCCGCACGCCGCAGCGTGGCTGGTACTTGTTACCGCCGACTTCATAGCACCGTCTCAAGTTTGGTTTATTGTCCCTCTTATTCCGCGCCGTGCCGCACAGGGCGGCACTTGACGCTGTCTTTGTGTGGAGGCGGATATATTTCTCTACTCTGCTTATTGTCTCCAAAAAAGTAGGGTGAGTATGATGTGAATTTCTTATATTATTATTCTTTTTTCAGTCTTAAGTTTTCAGTATTCAGTAAAATAAAAAAACTGCCGTCCTCATAACGGAACGGCTTTACATCTTCTTGTATTCGGCAATATCTTCAAGATCGCAATTGAGAATCTCGCAAAGGCGATTGAGAGTAAATGTGCTTACATCAGCATTTTTTCTCAGCCTGTCCAACTGACCGTTACTGATATGATATTCTTTGATCAGCCTGTATTGACTGATACCCTTTTTCTTCATAGTTTCCCATAGCTTATCATATACGATCATAACACACACACCCTTTAATCAGTTTAAAATGTTGTATACTTCTTGACAATAGCCCGTAAACGGGCTATAATATTATTGACCGAATACGGGCTATATAATTTGTAAAAAATATGAAAGAGGTGTAAAACAATGGCAAGATGTCCATATTTAGACTATGAATCAAGAGGAGCATTTTTCTCACAGGGTGACTATTATTGTAAGATTTGCAATAAGTGTCTGTCCGAGTCTGAGGTTAAAGAAAAATGTAATAAAGACTATGGCAATGAGTACGAAAAATGTCCTATATATAAGAATCGGTGAGGGTGGTTATTATGAATCCTGAGGAATTGTATACAATAGGCAATCAGTATTATTTTGGCAATCGAGATGGAATTGCAACAAATAAACAGACAGCAATAAAATACTTTATACAATCGGCAGAAGCCGGATATGTGCCGGCTCAGCTAATGGTAGGGTACATGTATGACTTTGCGGATGGAGTTGCCGCTAATCCAAAAAAGGCTATTTTTTGGTATAAGAAAGCCTCTGATGCGGGCGAAGGTAATGCCACATTAAACTTGGCTAATATGTATTCTGACGGAAGAAGTGTACGAAAAAATATTGCTAAAGCTGATCGTTTATATAGAAAAGCCGTATCCCAGAATAATGCGGTAGCAGCGTCAATTTTAGGCAACCACTACCTCATGGGTATTGGAGTACCTGTATCTTTGTCTGAAGGAGCAAATTTTATTCGTTTGGCGGAACAGTGGGGTTATGTTAACAGCGATCATATAAACAACCTCGGATGTTCTTACAGGAGTGTACAGAATTATAATGAGGCTTTTAAATGCTTTAAAAAGGCATTACAGGTAGATGAAACAAATGATAGTGCTATCTGGAATTATGGCTTTTCTTTGTATAATGGACAGGGAACTGATGTTGATTATAAAGCTGCTGAGCCATACATATCCGAGTTTTTAAAAAGAAATCCAAATGATGAGCAGGCTAAACTTGTAATGCAAGGAATAAGCTTGTATAAATATATGGAGTCTTGTCTGGATATAGTGCTGGGATTGATTCAATCACATAATAGTACAATTTATGAGTTTTATTTAAGTGTTGAGGTTATAAATGAAAACAAGGTTCTAGTGTATTGCCGTTTTGGAAGATGGGATAATTGTCGAAACGATGAAAAACACATGGCATATTATCAGACAAAATATTGGGATGAATTTGAATATGAGTTTACGGCGAAGGAAATCAAAAAAAGTTCGTCAGGCTCAAGAACGTTGGGTGAAGATTGTACATTTGTAAAGACATTAAACACTATCGCGCTTACGAAGAAAGCAACTTTTGATATCATTAAAAACATTTTCGAAAAATATCCTAACATTACAGTAAGTATTGGAGAAAATGTTATAACTTATTCCGAACACTAATATTGTGCCAGTAACGACGAAAAACATATACTATTGAAAGGCTTTATGGTCGTTTTGGTAGTGCAGAACAGCTGAATAAGAAAAAAATAGACCGACATCAATCGACAAAACGAAGATTGACATCGGTCTTTTTTCGTTTCAAAAGGAGTTGAGAGTTATAAGAACACCCATAAGCCGGGTAGGTAACAAGCTTCATACTATCATTATAATTTAAGTCTAAAGCTTTAGACATTCATTAAAATAAGAAAAGTCGTTACACAAAATAGAATAGACAATTATACTCGCCATCACTTCAAAGCAGCATGAGCGGCACCCTGAGTGCCGCGACGCGGACGGAGAGGTATAATAAACCAAACCTGTACGCGTGCCGACAAGGTAGGCGACAATAAAAACTCAAGTGCGTGAATCGGGTGCAGCGTCACGCTGCCGCCTTGACAGGAGGTAAAAAAATTGGTAAAATAAGATGTTAAGTAAAGTGAGTTCGTGTACTCAGAAGAAAAGCGAGATGATGGAATTGATAAGAAGTATGACGGGC
>JAHKXX010000312.1 GCA_020627425.1 bacterium | reverse complement strand
CGTTGCTGTATGTCCATGTACCCTTGTTGAAGATGTAGTTAGCGCCGTTTCTGCTGTCCCAGTTGTTGTTGCCGTCGTTGAAGCAAACCTCTGCATAAGAAGCAGTACCAAGGCTTATTGAGTACTTGTGTGTATATCCGCTCATCTCGTTTGTTGCAGTCATTCTTACACCCGGAACTGCTGTCCAAGCGCCTGTGCCTGCGCGATAGTGGATATAGGGGTTGCTGTAGCCCTTATAGTAGATAGTTACAAGGTTCTCGCTAACCTCGCCGGAAGTAGGGATCGTTACTGTTTTGCTGCTGTTGTTAACAGTGAAAGCAGCGGAATTCATCGGATATTCCTTGTTGTTAACGCTGTCAACGATCTTTATAGAGCTAACGTCGAGATCTGCACTTGCAGTGCCGTCAGTAGCTGTTACTGTCCATGTGTAATCCTTGAAATTCTTGTATGATACGCCCGGAACGACATTGTCAAGGTCGAATACCATCGTACCGTTGAGATCCTGAGTATCGCCGTAGTATGAGCATGAGCCGTCGCGAAGATCGTCATTATACGGAGCAACATACTTTGTAGCAATTACAACTCCGTTTTTGTCCTTTGCAGTAACGGAAAGCTTGTTGTCGTTTCTGTTTGTTGTCTTGAGTGTATACTCAAGGTGTACACCGGAGGTTGTTGCGTCTGTATCAACTGTTATACCTGCAACATCGTAGAAAATACAGTTTCTGGTAGAAAGCTCGGGAGCACCGTTTACTGCTGATACCTTGTTGAGTGCGTCATAGGCTATCCAAACAAAGCCGTTGTTTTCGTTCCATTGGTAGTCGCCCCATGAGTTTGCGATCTTGAAGGCGCCCATCTCTGCATCGTCGATTACATTGTTGTTGTTTATATCGATCCAGATATTATCGTTATAGCCAACGATCGTCATACAATGTCCGTAGGTGTACTTTGTAGCTGTAACGGCATACTCACCGACAACAGCATTATTTATATCATTATAGTAGCTCGGGCGATTTGTTGCCTGAGTCTTATTCTTGATCCTTACTGTCTGCCAATTACTATGATCTGAACAGAAGCTGAGTACTTCGCCGTTGCTGAGTGCCATCTTTATAAAGTCAAGGTCGCTGTCCTTAGCGCCTGTTATCTTTGTAGAGGAAGAAATAAGAGGGTAACTGCTGTAGGATGAAGTCCGTTTGTAGCTATTCGCATAGAATACATAATCCTTTATCTGGTGCTTCAGGGTATCCTCCCAAACATTTTTCTGAGGGATCCATGTCTTATAATCTGTCTCCTTCAGAAGATAATCCGATCTCGGATTGATGATCGCACACTTGTCAACAGTAGCAGCGCCCTGATATTTTAGCATATCGAGCATCTTGTCAGTCCATGTACCGCCGTTTCCAGCCATGCTTACAAGGTTATAGTTAAGGCTCGGGCAGAATGTATTCTGCTCTGTTGTGGTTATACCGTGAGCCTTGTTATATGTATAGGTGAACATGTAGTAAACATTACCCCAGCCAACGCATGAGCCTATACGACCCTGACTCTTGATCTTCGGGAAATATATTGACTGGGAATTGTCTACAGCAGACGGAAGTAATCCTGCTGAGGGCAATCCGAGAGCGCCTGAGGGATCGTTTTCCTTGACATAGTGATAATAATCCTCTGTGTTGCTGATGATCTTGTCCTCATCAATTTCTTCCGTCATGGGAAGCGCACCGTAAATAAAGCCGTCTTCGCTTTCGCTGGGTACTTCTTCCTGTGCAGCCGCCGGAACCTCCTGAGCTGAAGCCGTTTCGTCAGCTGCCGCAGCAGATACCGGTATTGCGGCTGCTGCCCCAACCATTGAGAGTGATAACATAGCCGCAAAAAGCTTTTTTGCTGTGCCGTTTACCTTCATTGATGTTTCCTCCTGTTTTTTATGTTTTGTATTTACCATAGATATTATAAAGAAACTTTAGTACAATTTGCAACAGTATTTTTGCATAATAAATAATTTTAGCAGTCTGCATAAGTTAATAATGCCAATTTAATGCAGCAATATCAATAATTGACAATAAGTAATTTTGTGTATATTGCAATATGCCATTATTCTACCCTTTTTACTATTGTTTTGACAGCAATATATACAAATGGTCTCTATGGGTCCTTGTATAGGGTGCTGAAATAAAGCAAAAAATAAGTGTAAATTGCACAAAAAAACCGGCAGACTTTTATCTGTCGGTTTTGTCGTTTTTTTGTTTTTTCATAACTCGCTTGGCTGGAAATCGTAGTTTTCGTATTCATAGGCGTCGGCGTCCTCGTCGTTTATATCGACCTTGCCGGAATGAGGAACATAAACATCGGAAAAGTGCTGAAATTCCGAAATTGCCTTCAGCAGCTCTGCACTATGACTGCTGTCAGTATCGTTAAGCCTGTCAAGCTCCTCTATCCTTTTCAGGTAGGTATAATATATGGCGCGCGAGTTTTCGTCTATGTCCGTATCAATACGTTTTTTCATCTCCGCAAGCTTTTCATCTGAAAAGTACCTCATTTTTTCACCCCTGAAAAACAACGCAGCGGCAGGACAGACCTGCCGCTGAATGCACTTTAATATTACTCAATATCCTTACACTTTACACGGTTCATACGGCAATAATGTCTTATGTAGTCATTATCATGAGAACATCTTACTACAAGTGTTCTGTTTGAGCCGTTAAATGCATTTTCACCGATATTTGTAAGAGTGTCGGGAAGTATAAGAGACTTCAGTGTGCTGCACTTACTGAACGAACCGTATCCGATAGACTCAAGGTTTTTCGGAATGTTTACGGTCTTCAGCGAGTCACAGCCCGTAAATGCACCGTCACCGATCTCGGTAACTGCCTCGGGTATGTTGACTGTTGTAAGTGACTCACACCAGCTGAATACGTTCTTTCTGATATCCTTTACCGAATCCGGAACTGTTACTTTGACAAGTGAACGGCAGCCTGAGAACAGATTCTCGGGAAGCTCCTCTACTCCGTCGGGTATTACCACCTCGGTCAGTGATTCACAGTTAAGGAATGCGTGCTTACCGAGTCCCGTAATATTTGCCGGGATCTCAAACTCCTTCAGTTTCTCACAGCCGCTGAATGTACTCTGTCTGATACGCTTCAGGGTTGAAGGTATACTCATCTTTTCCATTCTTGTGCATCCTGCAAAGGCTCCTCTTCCCATTTCGAGAAGTCCCTCGGGAAGATTTACAGTAAGAAGATTTATGCAATTTTCAAAGGCTCTCTCGCCTATTTTTATCATTGTAGACGGCAACTCTATAGCCTCAACGACCTGATTGCCTGAGAACGCTGCGTCCTCTATAGCCTGATAGCCCTCGGGGACAACTATATGGTTTGTAGTGTTCTGCTGAGCCTCTGCACTTGTATACACCTTCAGATTATCCGGTATTACGACGCCTGTAGGTGTAGGACCGTCATCTGCGGGCTGTGCTGCGGAGGATGAATCCGGTATAGGCTCGTTTGACGGGATCGCTGTGTTATTATCAGGCAGCGGCTCGTTTGACGGAACTGCGCTCGGCGCTGCGGGCTGCTCCGGCTGTACAGGTTTTTCGGGCTGTGCGGGTTGTACAGGCTGTGCCGGCTGTACAGGTTTTTCGGGCTGTGCGGGGGACTGCGGCGGCATCTGAGGCTGCTGCGGCATTCCCTGTTGACCCTGCTGCATCCACGGGTTGTAACCCCACGGCATCTGCTGGTTCGGATCCGCTCCGGGCTGCTGCGGCATTCCCTGCTGCATCCACGGATTGTAACCCCACGGCATCTGCTGGTTCGGGTCCTGTCCGGGCTGCTGCGGCATTCCCTGCTGCATCCACGGGTTGTAACCCCACGGCATCTGCTGGTTCGGATCCTGTCCGGGCTGCTGCGGCATTCCCTGCTGCATCCACGGATTGTAGCCCCACGGCATCTGCTGGTTCGGATCCTGTCCGGGCTGCTGCACAGGTGTCTGCATCTGAGGCTGCTCGGGAGCCTTCTGCTCCTTTTCCGGCTGAGGCTGTTCCTTCTTCTCCTCGGGCTTTTCCTCTTCCACACCGCTGAAATCTATAACGGGGGATTCTATCTTCGGCTCCTCGGGCTTCGGCTCCTCGGGCTTCGGCTCCTCGGGCTTCGGCTCTTCCACACCGCTGAAATCTATGACCGGGGATTCTATCTTCGGCTCCTCGGGCTTCGGCTCTTCTACGCCGCTGAAGTCTATAACCGGGGATTCTATCTTCGGCTCCTCGGGCTTCGGCTCTTCTACACCGCTGAAGTCTATAACCGGGGATTCTATCTTCGGCTCCTCGGGCTTCTCCGCTTCGCCGCTGAAATCTATGACCGGAGACTCTATCTTCGGCTCTTTAGACTGCTTCCCGGAGCCATCCGGCTCGTGGCTCGTCTGCTCCGGCAGCTCGCCCGGTTTCTTTGACGGAAGTACAAAGTTACCTTTGCTTCCTTCCTGTCCGCCTGACTTGTCCCATATATCCTCATTTTCACCGGAGCCTTGTTCTTCCCAAACGTGACCCGACTCTATGAGCAGGGGACCGCCTTTGCCGTTTTCTCCCGATTCGTTTATGTTTTCGGGGATCTGATACATATGTATGTTCGGTGTTATTCCGAACATCGGAACATTCCAATTCAGCGCATATACAAGGGTCTCAACAACATAGCACGCCCACTTCTCAGCCATGCACGCTTCGGTTATCAATACCTTGATGGATTGCAGTATCGCAATACATTTGTCGATCTCAGGCTCTTCATGAGCTAAATACAGGGCGTTGCATACTCCCTGCTCATAGGCATCAAGAAAAACCTTTCTCTCCTGTTTAAGATCCGGAATAAAATCATCAAGCAGAGTCCTAAGCTGAAGTCCGTCGATAATTACATCTACTCCATATGTCTTAACGATGTACCGCAATGCTTCCTTTGCGTTTTGGAAGGTGAGCCTGTCCTCTTTTTCCTGTTCAAGCTCTGCTCCGCAAAAAGGGCAACGTATAATCAAGCCGGCGCGAGCATTTGTTTTCCACTCACTGCCACACTTTTTACACTGCATTGTTTATCACCGCCTCCTATTGGGATTTTTACTGAATAAAAATCCTTACATGACAAAAAATCATGTTACATATATAACTATACTAAATTTTTAATGAAATTTCAATAGTTATGACGAAATTTTTATTTAATTTATCAAGGCACAAAAATTACAAGTTTCTCATAACATTCAATAAAAACCAAATATAGTTAAAAATAAGATGTCTTTAATAGCCGAATGCATAAAAGCCCGATCAAAAAGGACACCTTTTTCAGCGCTCGGAAACCATATATCATAGCCCACGCGCCGTATATAAACATTATACTAAATAATTAATTAACAATCAATAATTTTTTGCATTTTTTATAAAAATGTTGCACAAATTTAATGCGCGTTTTTTGTAAATACTAATTTTAAGTGAGAAAAGGGCGCAAATCGTACAGATTTGTGCCCTTACATATTTCCGCTTCACATACAGTCCGGGCGCTGTCCGAAACAGTACGTTGAGAAAAACCAAGCTATAGCCGTAAAAAATCTGTTATGCAGGCAGAGGATCACTCACCGCAATTCTTACAACAGTTTATATTCTGTTTTCCGGCAACAGCGGTAAAAGAATAGCAAACGGGTATTTTCAGTCTTATTTTTTGAATCAACACCAGACTGCACACATTATTATCGGTATATTCCTCACATACCACCTCAGGATCTCCGCAACATTCCATAACTGTTTTGCCTACATCTGCTGTCGGCACGATGTCTACGGGAACACTGACATCCACATAATGCGTTACTTTTTTCTCGCATTTATCGTTTATGCCGCAGCTGCTTTGTGCCTGCATAAACATTTCATAAGGATCTTTCATATTATCCGCACCACTTTTCATTTTCCTTTATCAGATACTCAAAACCGAGCAGTTTTTTTGTAAGACTTTGTGCTTACAGTACATACTATGTCTGTGGTTTTAAAATTGTTACATTTAAATGATTTACAATCAGGATAAAATATTATAAAATAGAACATAATCAACTAAAACGGAGGACAGCATTATGAGCAATAATTTTGATGAATTCAAAAAACAGGTGATCGACGAAAATGAAAAAAACTACGGAGAAGAGATCAGAGAGAAATACGGCGATGACGCTATGGAGGCAAGCGAAAAAATAATAAACGGTCTGACCGAGGAAAAGTGGAATGAATCGGAACGTCTGAGAATGTTGTACGAAAGCGAACTGAAGTCCGCCGTAGAGGAAGGACTTCCGGTAGATGATGAGAGAGTCGTAGATATGTGCCGCCACCACGGAGAATGGATGACAATATTCTGGGGTGAAGAAAACTACAGCAAAGCGGCTCACTCAGCACTTGCGGACGTCTATGCAAGCGACAGCAGGTTTATCGAATATTATGAAGCTATAGTGAAAGGCGGCGCAGACTATATCTGCAAAGCGATAAAAAACTATACAGTTTTAAATAGTATTGAAGACTAATTAAGAAGTAATAATAATCGTGTGAACTCACATCTTACTCGATGTACTGCTTTCTCGGAGACAATGAGCAGAATAGAGAAAAATACCTATCTCCACGCAAAGGCAGCGTCAAGTGCCGTCCTGTGCGGTACCCCAAGGGCACTTCCTTCGGGCGCACGGCGCGGACAGAGAGGTATAATAAACCAAATTCGTACGCGTGCCAAAAAAGTCGGCGGTAACAAATACTACAGTGCGCGAATTGCTCAGCGCGAGCACGCGCCGGGCGTTGGTGTAAAATAATTCTGG
>JAHKXX010000311.1 GCA_020627425.1 bacterium | reverse complement strand
CGGACATCTCTCGAAGAGCCTCTGCCCAACGGGAGGTAGAGTCCGCCATAAGCGCTACGGTATAGCCCATATCACGGAAATACTCGGCTATCGTTATACCTGTATATATAGACGCCTCTCGCGCGGCAACAGGCATATCCGAGGTGTTTGCAATGAGCACGGTTCTCTCCATAAGAGAGTTGCCCGTGCGCGGATCCTTCAGCTCCGGAAATTCGTTGAGAACGTCCGTCATCTCGTTTCCGCGCTCACCGCAGCCGATATATACTATAATGTCAGCAGCCGCCCATTTTGCAAGCTGATGCTGAACTACTGTTTTGCCCGAGCCGAACGGTCCCGGCACTGCCGCAACGCCGCCCTTTGCTATCGGGAAAAGCGTATCTATTACCCTTTGACCGGTGGTAAGCAGTATATCGGGCGACAGCTTTTTCTTGTAGGGTCTGCCGACTCTTACGGGCCACTTAACGCACATTGTTACTTTTTCTTCCTTGCCGTCCTTTTCTATTATGGCAACGGTATCGTCAAGTGTGAATTCGCCCTTGAAAATATTTTTGATCCTTCCGCTGATACCATTAGGCACAAGTATCTTATGTACTACTGCTTTTGTTTCCTTTACCTTGCCGAGCGTATCGCCGGCGGACACGTTGTCGCCGATCTTTACGCAAGGCTCAAAGCTCCACTTTTTCTCGTGATTCAGTGAAGGCACCTCTACACCGCGCGTCAGGTTATTTCCGGCTACCTTCATTATTTCGTTAAGGGGACGCTGTATTCCGTCATATATCGAGCCTATCAGTCCGGGTCCGAGCTCTACGGACAGCGGAGCACCCGTTGATTCTACCGTTTCGCCGGGACCAAGCCCCGAGGTCTCCTCATAGACCTGTATAGACGCTCTGTCACCGTGCATTTCGATTATTTCTCCGATAAGGCGCTGACTGCTGACGCGTACAACGTCAAACATATTAGCGTTTCGCATACCCTCTGCTATTACAAGAGGTCCTGCTACCTTTGTTATCGTTCCCTTGGTCAAATCCTTCACCTCAATTTTTAAATAAAATATCAGAGCCTACAGCCTTCTCTACAAAGGAGGAAAGACGTTTTTGTCCTATGCCGAGGTTTTTTCCTGCCGCCGGCAGTGGGATTATCGCAGGTATGATCCTTTCGGCATACTTTTCTCTTTCCCTTTCGCACGCTGCAAAAAGCTCTTCTGTCATATATATGATAGCGTAGTCCTCGCTTTCAGCCAGTGTTTTCAGCACAGAGGATACGCTTTGTGCATCGCTGCATATATATGTGTCTATACCGACAGCTCCGAAGCCCTTGACGCTTTCGCTGTCGCCTATAATTCCTATACCCTTAGCCATAGTTTTCACGCAGCCTTTCCCTGAGCTTGTCGGCAGGCGTACCGGTTATTATACCGCCGGCAATAATATATATCATCTTGTGCTCATATTCACATCCGATATAGTATCCGAGCAGCGGCTCGGGTCCCTCGTCCCTGTGGCGGCACAGCTCTAATGCAAGACGGATATACAGGTTATCTACATATTTTTCAAATTCCGACGGTGACTGCCTGTATTTTTCTATTGCCTCACTACAGTGATATGCGCTTATTTTTTCCGCAACATTCAGCACTTCGTCAACTCCGCGCAGAGCCGCTGCCTTCATAGCGCATTTGTCAAAGCCCTTCATATCGCACAAAGCTACATCAAGATAGTGCGAGGCTGCGTTTGTTTTTGCTGCCCTGATGGCTGTTTTTATGTTTGAATAAAACACAAGACACTCTATATATTCCCTGATAAATATCGAGTCGGTTTTTTTCGCCTGTGACAGAAGCTCTTTCATCAGAGCGTTATCTATCATAGCGTCAGAAAGCCTTGCGTCCTTTGTTTCGGCAAGTATTTTATATGCGCCTTTTGCAGCGTCTGCAAGCCACTGCGGCAGTCTGTCGAGTCTTATGTCCTCGACAACACTTTTTAAATACTCCTCACTAAGCGTACAGGGGGTCATCAACAGCCCGCTGTAGTCGCGTTCTGCCATAATACCCTTGAGCACGGTTTTCAGGTTATGAGCGTCATTCATAAGCGCAAACGGCTCGAACAGTGAAAAATCCGGAGCTACGCTTTTTATATAGCTCCACATATTTTTTGTGTTGCTCTCTATTATTTCGTCAACCGTATTGCCGTCGCCGTAGTTTTTATCCCTGAGAAAGGCTATTAGCTCCGCGGTATTCTTGCAGGCAAGAAGGGTCTCCCTGTCGGCAGAGGAAAAAAGGAAGCTTTCCTTTACTCTTACCGAGCCTATGGAGTATTCGTAAGATAAAGACATCACTATCCCTCCTCAGCTCTTAAAAAGCTCTCGGCTGATAATATCTTCGATGGCTTCCTTTTTGTCGTTT
>JAHKXX010000310.1 GCA_020627425.1 bacterium | reverse complement strand
TTCATTTTTAAGTTTTCAGTCTTAAGTCTTCAGTTTACCGTGTCAGGATTTTCTAAATGAATACTGAAAACCATAGCACCGCCTGCGGCGGTTAAATTAATACTGAAAACTTAAGACTTAAAAATTAATAATTGTCGAGCATTCAAGCTTTCTTCGCTGAAACATAGAAAACGACAATTAACACTTCAATAAACAAGGATAAATACGAGAGTTCAAGTCCAACAATGGTTAGAGAAAAATATCTTTTTTATACTCTGTTGACAGTGCGTGACCGCACGGGACGATTCGCGTAGTCGCTCCCTGCGGTCGTTTTTTTCAGAAGTTCAAGTCCTGTGCCGCGCTTCGAGTGATATCTTTTTCGCATTCTATTTTCACAAACGCCCCGACACTTATGTGCCGGGGCATATTTTATTATATAGAATAGTGTGTAATGATTATAATATCTATAAATCAAAATAGACAATCTGATTAAAATGTCTATTATGCCGAAAAATTGCAGTTATAATTCTAATAAAGAAAATATATACAATTATACTATGTTATAATCTACTGTATATAGTTATGTAATTTACTATCTGCTTGTTAAAAGCTTTGCTTTCAACAAGCAAAGGCAAGCCGCAGGCTTGCCTTCGTTCAGTGGGAGATTTTACTCCCACTGAACGGATTTATGGCACCCGCCGCCTAAGAGACGGGGACATACTTTGTGGTTATAATCCCTGCTGTCAGCAAGCAGAGTGGGGATCGGAGAATACTTTCTGTGGTTATATCGGAAAATTAATGAAAAAGGATGAGAAAAATGACTTTTGAAGAAAGCTACAGGCTTATAAAATCAAAATTTATAGAAAAGGATCTGTCAAAAATTGATGAGGACTTTTCTGCTATAGTACATATAACGGGTAAGGACGGCGGATTTATCTATATCTCTTATATAAAAGGCGTAAAGACTATCGAGCCTGTAAAGCACGACAGCGCAAATCTTTTTGTCAGCCTTTCGGATGAAACCTTCAGCCAACTTGTTAAAAAACAGCTTGATCCCTTCAAGGCGTTTACAACCGGTAAGGTCAAGGCAAAGGGTAACGTCTTTTTGGCACTGTCGCTGTATAAAAAATATAAAAGAGTCTGATCTTGACTGGCTTTACAACATGAGTTAACTGTCTAATGACAGATTTGATTATTTACGGTAAAATAATTACCAAAGAATTCTATTTAACGGGGATGATAATATGTCAGTATTTTCTATGGATGAGTTCTATCGCGGAGAGTCGGCGAACGCATACCGGTATTTCGGTGCTCATCCTGTCAGCGACAGCGATTCGGGAATTATGTTCAGGGTCTATGCTCCTGCTGCCTACAGAGTAGAGGTTATAGGTGACTTCAACGGCTGGAACGGCGGCTATCACGGAATGAACAAGATAAACAGCGGCGTTTTCGAGCTTGAGATCCCGGATGCAAGGGTAGGACAGCTTTATAAGTTCAGAGTCTATCAGCAGGGCGGTAATGTTGTAGACAAGGCAGATCCCTATGCTTTTCACAGTGAGCTTCGCCCCAACACGGCGTCTATCGTTACCAGAATACATCGTGATGACGTATTTACGGACGAAAAATGGATGAAGTCCAGAACCAAGTGCTATGACAAGCCGATGAACATCTATGAGATGCATATGGGCTCGTGGCGCAAGCCCTACGGCAAGAGTGAGGCAGACGGCGGAGCACAGTGGTTCAGATATGATGAAATAGCGTACGACCTTGCAAAATACCTTAAGGAAAACAAATATACCCACGTCGAGGTTATGCCTCTGGCGGAGTATCCCTTTGACGGCTCGTGGGGCTACCAGGTCTCGCAGTATTTCAGTGCTACCTCGCGTTACGGTACTCCCGAGCAGCTTATGAAATTTGTAAATGTAATGCACGAAAACAATATCGGTGTTATTATCGACTTTGCTTTTGTTCATTTTGTAAGCGATAACTATTCACTCGGCAACTTTGACGGAACCCCTCTCTATGAGTATCCTCCGTCAGACGTAGGTCAGAGCCAGTGGGGCTCATATAACTTCAACCTTGCAAAGGGTGAGGTACAAAGCTATATTCTTTCCTGTGCCGCATTCTGGTTTGATACCTTCCACTTTGACGGTATTCGTATGGACGCTATCAATAACGCTATATACTGGATGGGTAACAAGGACAGAGGCATCAACGACAGGTCTGTAGGCTTCTTTAAGAGAATGAATAAAAAGCTCAATTCCTTGTTTAACAATATAATGCTTATTGCAGAGGACTCCTCTGACTATCCCGGAGTTACACGACCCGTTGAAGAGGGCGGACTCGGCTTTGACTACAAGTGGGATATGGGCTGGATGAACGATACCCTGAAATATATGAAGATAGACCCGTTGTTCCGTAAGGGCAGCCATAATGTAATAAACTGGTCTATGGCTTACTTCTATTATGAAAGATTTATAATGCCTCTTTCACACGACGAGGTCGTTCACGGCAAGGCTACTATTGTTCAGAAGATGTTCGGCGGCGATTATGAAAACAAATTCGCACAGGTCCGTACTCTCTATGCATATATGATGACTCACCCCGGAAAACAGCTTAACTTTATGGGCAACGAGCTGGCTATGTTCCGCGAGTGGGACGAAACAAAGGAGCTTGACTGGTTCCTGCTTGATGAGTATCCTATGCACAGAAAATTCAATAATTATATAAAAGAACTGAATACCCTTGTAACAGAGAATCCTGCTTTCTATGAGCTTGACTACAAGCCCGAGGGCTTCCTCTGGATAGACGCCGACAATGCCGACGCAAACGTATACTCCTACTACAGAATGGGTAAAAAGCAGAAATATATAGTTGTTCTGAATATGTCCCCTGTCAGAAGAGACAACTTCCCTGTAGCACTGAAGGATCCCTGTACGATCACAGAGGTGCTCAATTCCGATGATACTCGTTTCGGAGGATCGGGTGCTGTTAATCCGAATCCTATAAAGTCAATGGATGAAAGATTTAACCAGTTTGATAACAAGGCTCTCATAACACTGCCGCCCTTCGGTGCATGTGTATTCGAGGTAAAGGATGACCCCAAAAAAGCTCCTGTAAAAAAGATCGACAAGGCAGAAACAAAAAAAGCGAAGTGATAATATATGATAGTTAACGGAAAAGAAGTGTCTCTCGGTGAAGGCACAACACTTGAAAAGTATCTTGCCGATAACGGCTATAAGCAGGGGTATATTGCGGTAGAGCGAAACGGCGAGATAATAAGAAAAAACAAATACTCTGAAACCATACTAAATGACAGCGATAAGCTGGAGATAGTCGAGTTTCGCGGAGGCGGCTGATAAAAAACGGGGCAGAGGGTTATGGTGAATTTGCATATTGTTTCTATTTTGATGCAAAAAGCGATCCAGAAAACGAGGATAGCGATGGGGATGGAATACTTGATTCTGATGATTTTTGGGAAGCTAATACCATTTGGAGTGAGGATAACCCCTCCGATCTACGATATAAAGCACTAGACCCGATGGTTAAAAATACTTTAGAAACATTATATCCTGATATTAACAAGTATAATGATACGAAAAATGCTCATTATATTACCGTTAGTGATAATACTATCAATTTAAGAACATATGTTACTTTTCCTACAACAGATGCCTATAAAGTTTTTCCAGGAACAGATTTTACATATGCTCAGGTTATTGAAAAAGGTATTGAATCAAGATGGACAACAGAACTTTTAGGCTCAGAGTATGATTTCGTTAAGGGTATGAAAATCAAAGTTAACATGAATATTATTCCAATTGAGTGTTTACCATTATTTGACACTCAGAGATATATACAAATCAATGTATATGACTATTTTGATATACCTCGGACAATATATGAACAATTTTTTTGGCACACTGTACGTAATATAAGCCATCCTGGTTATATAAATATGTATACTGGTGATTCAAGAAACGACCATTTGTATAACTATATTGAATATCAAGGAACTGTGGCACACGAATTCGGACATACTCTCCTGTTGGGTGATGCGTATTTTTCAAGTCCTATAACTGGTAATCAATTGACATCAAACGATGAAATTGCCCAGGGAAATTTTGGATGTGATGGAAGCATTATGTATTCTAATGGAAAAGTTTATGCGAACGATATTGAGATGGTATTAGAGGCATTTATCAAAAATAGTTCGCAGGATTATTACACTATGCTAGCTAATTCGGAGCACGGTGAATTAACAAAATCTAATGTTATACGGCATTCACAAGTTTTTGACGGGAATCCTTAACTCTAATATGTTTGGCTAAATATTAAGGAGGTCCATATTGTGAATAAGAGAAGAAAGAGAACCCTAATATTGTTGTTGGTTTGTGTTATATGTATTACTTGTATTATTAACATAGTAAAAGGATTTACTATGGATAATGATTATTATGATCGAATGCATTATACTCCAATTACAATGGATGAATGTAGTCAAATTTTTTATTCACGCAAAGAAGATTTTGTTAGTGTGAGAGATTATTTGATTACATCGGAAATATGGAATAAAAATAGCGAAAAGGCGTTCAGTTTTTCATTAAATGATGAAGAAATCCAGGAAAATATTAAAGACATAAATATTCAAAATAAATGTAACAATCTTATGTTATCCGGGATTCGTTCAATCCAAGTTTGTAGCAGTCAAAATGATACTGATAAGCTGTGCATTATATTTTATATTGATGGAACCGACTATGTGAAATTTGGTGTATTATGGAAAAATTATGATAGAAAATATGCAATGGATGAAAAGCCACTGATCGATAATTGGTTTACTTATTTCATAGGTTATACTTAAAAATATCTTTTTTCAGGCTCTGTTTTAAATTTTGTGTAAACTCCGTAGGATGGCACAAAATCCAGTTGAAAGATGAGCGAGTAAGTCGCTTGCGAAACCACAGTTGCACAGAAACCAAGCCACACCCGGGCAGAGGTAAAAAACCTCTGCCCTTATTTTTTATTTACCGAAGTATCTGGTTATTTTGTCCTTTTGCAGTCCCTCTCCGATAACTATAATAATCGACTGACCGTTTTTGACTTTTTTCAGCTCGTGACTTTCGTGTGCGGCATTCAGTTCGTACCACTCGTTATTATAGTTTGTAAAGCCCTTTACCCTGAATACGCGCCCACATTCACTGTCGGCAAGCATTTTTTTCGCGATGTCGATAAGCTGCATAGGCTCGGGATCAATATTCAGAAAATACAGTGACTTAAAGCTGTCCGTTTCGTCATACAGCTTTACAAAGCTTTGCAGCACGCACCCGCAGTTCATTATTTCGGCATAGTCCTTGTCACAAAAATCCTCCCATTCCTTAGTAATAAAGGCATTGTCAAGGCTTCTTTTTGCCTGTATTTTGTCCATAGACTTTTCTATATTCTTTTTCACCCTGTCAATGTCCGTCTGACTACAGCCCTTTGTGTGGCTGAAAACTATTTTACCTGCTACGGCACACTGAGAGGCAAGCAAAAACTCGCTTTCCTCGGAAAGACCGACAAGCCTTGTATCTACAATAGCTATAGTGCTTCCAAGCTTGTACCAATTATTGAGCGGCTCCTCTCTCAGTGTATCAAAGAATTCGTCTGTGTCAAATATTCCCGACGGCTCTACCACTACTCTGTCATAGCCCATCATAGCCATAGCGATAAGCTTTGTCTTGAATCTTCTTTTGTGGCAGTCCTTGTCGCAGGCGCCCGACACCATCTCTATATCGCATCGCTCACTCTGAAGCTCCTGCAGAAGCATCATATCTACATTTACTGCACCAAAATCGTTCTCCAGTATACCGACCCTTAGTCCCAGCGAC
>JAHKXX010000309.1 GCA_020627425.1 bacterium | reverse complement strand
TTCCAGCACAAGCGTATGCAGCACGCTTACATCAAGCTGTCTTGTAGCGTCGCTCTTCTCCGGCAGAAGCTTTGACATTACGGAAATGTCCTTTAACACCATCATAGTATAGCCCTCGCCGCCGCTGTAAAATGCAAATGCTTTTTTGCCTTCGTCGTACAGTGCTTTCAGCTTTATTTCGGCTGTGTTTATGTCGCTCTCCTTTGTCAGCTCGAAATACTCCCGACAGCCCTCAAGCATTTTTTCTTCGTCAAACTCGGGCAGATCGCGTACTATTCTGTGCGTCGGCAGTACCACCAGACCCTCGTGCTCCATATCAACGAGCATCATCATGATATAGTCCTCGGCACCGTTGCCTATATTGTTTTCACGGCAGTAGTTTCTGTAATTCAGAGCCGTTTCATAGCGGTGATGACCGTCGGCAATATATAGATTTCTGTCAGCAAAGTCGCCGCAGATGGCCTCTGTCTGCTCCTTGTCCGTAACTATCCACAGTCTGTGTATCGTGCCGTCATTATCAGCAAGCTCTGCTGCCGGCGCGCCCTTTGTCAGCTCGTCAAGGCGGCGCGAGGTCTTGTGCTCTTCATCCATATACAGAGAATATATCTGGCTGAAATTGCAGTTTGTAGCTTTCATAAGGTTAAACCTGTCCTGCTTTGCCTTTGACAGCGTTTCCTCGTGAGGGAGTACTACGCCCTTTGAAAACTCCTCCAGACGAACGCGGACAATACAGCCCTTGACGCTTGCGTGTATGCCGTTTACACTGAATTCCTCTTCATAGATATAGACAGCCTCCTTGTCGTCACGAACGAGAACTCCGCTGTCGATGAATTTTTTCAGGGTAGCTGCCGCATCCTCGTAAGGTGTGTCGCCCTTCGGCAACTCGAGTCTTATAATGTTGTTTGGGTTTTTGCTCAGAAAGTCGAGCCTCTGCTGCTCACTGATAATGTCATAGGGCGGACAAACCAGCTCGTCGATCTTTCCTGCCTTTTCTGTATTAAATCTCAATGCTCGAAACGGTCTTACCTCTGCCAATGCTATCACTCCTATAAATATTTCAACAATAGTTATATGTTACAAGGCTATTATATCATATAGATAGTCAGTTCTACAATTGCTTTTTGAAAAATAATACTAACTAATATAAAAAGACCCTTACTTTATCGTAAAGCAGCAGCCCGAATAGGCAGGTATGCTGAGGATAGCGTTTTCCTCTCTGTCATATTCTACTGCTGTTCCCGTGCTGTCGGTATCAAAAAGCTTTTCCAAGGCTGCCTTTTCCTTCAGGGGTAGTTTGTAGCCCTCCTGATCTTTGTCAGAGAAATTAAATACAAAGACAAGCTTTTCCTTTTCGCCGCTCCTCATAAAGGAATATATGCAGCGCTCCTCCTCGTGACAGTCTATCCAGCAAAAGCCGTCCTCGTCAAAGTCTGCTTCCCAAAGTGCAGAGTGTGAATTATACAGGGCACAGAGCGCCTTCATATATTCATTGTAGCTTTTGTGGTTGCCGTCGCCCAGGATATCAAGGTCTATCTGTCTTTCCTCACTCCACTCACTCTTCTGGGCTATCTCATTTCCCATAAAGTTAAGCTTCTTTCCGGGATGTGCGTACATATATAGATAAAATGCGCGCAGTTGTCTGAACCTTTCCTGTTCGCTGCCGTACATCTTGTTCAGCATAGTGCCCTTGCCGTGTACGACTTCATCATGAGACAGCGGAAGTATAAATTTCTCCGAATAGAAGTACATCATAGAGAAGGTCAGCTTGTGATATAGCTTCGGGCGTTCACACGGCTCGGAGTTAAAATACTTGATGGTATCGTTCATCCAGCCCATGTCCCACTTGTAGTCAAACCCGAGACCTCCCTCGGAAACAGGCGAGCATACCTTCTGAAAGGATGTGGAATCTTCTGCGGCAAGTATTATGCCGGGAAATTTTTCCTTCAGACCGTTGTTCATATATTTTATGAACTCGACTGCGTTGTTGTTTACGCCTCTGTTCTGATTACCCTGCCAGTATATCATATTGCTGATGGCGTCCATCCTCAGCCCGTCAAAGTGAAATTCGTTTATCCAGTAGTATGCACAGGATTGCAGATAGGTCTTTACCTCGCCTCTTGAATGCATAAAGTTGTGGCTGCCCCACTCACTGTTGCCAACGTCGGTGTTGGGATATTCGTATAGAAAAGTACCGTCAAATTTTGCAAGGGCATAATCGTCAAGTGCGAAGTGTACGGGTACAAAGTCCAGTATACAGCCGATGCCGTTTTGGTGCAGCTTGTCAACAAGCTCTTTTAACTGGTCGGGAGTGCCGTATCTTGATGTAGGACTGTAGAAGCCTGTCTGCTGATAGCCCCAGGAGTTATCTACCGGGTGCTCGCCAAGCGGCATAAACTCAACATAATTATAGCCGCCGTCCTTCAGATAGCTTATCAGATCATCGGCTATTTCTGAGTATGAATAAAAGCTGCCGTCCTGTTTTCTCTTCCAGGAGCCGAGGTGCATTTCATAGATATTCAGAGCGCGTTTTTTGTGATCGTTTCTTTTGTGCAGCCACTTTTCGTCATTCCAGCGGTAGCTCTTCAGATCTCTGATTATAGAGCAGCTTTGGGGACGAAGCTCCATTCCGAAGCCGTATGGGTCGCAGTGGTCTATAAAATTCCCATCGCCGGTATATACTCTTATCTTATATCTGTCGCCTTCCTTTGCGTTGGGGATATTTATTTCCCAGAACTGTCCGTTATATATTCTGCTAAGCTCCTGTTCCTGCCACTGAAAATCACCGATAACGGATATTCGGGAAGCACCGGGGGCGAATACACGAAGCACTGCGCCGCCCGTAGGGGAGAGATGACATCCGAAATATTCATAAGCATTAAAAAGCTTTCCGGTATAAAATTCGTACATTTCCATAATAACATCCTCCGTTTTGAAATAATGTGTTTTTTCGGCGAAGCCGAAGTTTTTTTATAGTCCGCATAAATCAGGCAAATACCCTTACGATCCCTTTCAGACAATGTCATTTTAAGAAAACATAAAAGTTTCGCCCGCCTTTACAAAGGCGGCGGAGTCCAGAGGGCGCGGGTGTCCGGTGGACACCTCTGCGCAGCAGAAGCGCCGACCGAGCCGGCAG
>JAHKXX010000308.1 GCA_020627425.1 bacterium | reverse complement strand
GAGCTGAGCCAGACCCACGGCGAGGTAAAATCCTTGCCCCAGTTCTTATCTGCATAGCCATAGCAGTCCTCAGGTCTTACGACGTATTTTTTTCCGTTAAAGATTATTTCTCCGGAAAACTGAGACTTCATACCCTCGGCATGCCAGAACATTTCAAATATTTGCAGCGCTCTGAACAATTTCCCTGCGCCGTAGCCTACATTAAACGCCACAAGCTTTTTTATATTCAAATTCCAACTAATTTCTCCGTAATCGCACATATACTCGGGGTGGTTTTTGCAGTCAGCTTTGGTAACGCAGATATGACCTCTTGTAGTATGTTCATCAAGATAACAGTCATCTGCCGAGATAGAATATGGAGCCTTTTTATGTATTGAAACATTATCCCAGCCAAAGAATCTATGGAGTTGTGTGGCATTTTCTCCCCATGTTCCTACATTTACCATAAGATAAGAGGGTTTTATGTTATTTTTTTGGTTTTCGGGCAGCTGACCGAAAACAGGCTCCAGTCCGCCGTAATAAGGGTTTACAAGAAAAAACTCGATAAAGAACGGCTTACTCTCCCCTGTTTGTTCATCATACGCGGTAAAGCTATGCCACCACCAATCGTAGCCCTTCTTTGACTGACCCCGTGTAAGCATAAACTCATCTCTGCTTATATCGTGTTTATTAAACAATCAAATCACCCTATTGTTCTTTTTATTGAGTCGTAAACCTTCATATATATCTTTTTCTGTTTTTTTATCTGCAACATGGATATGACCGTACCAACAGCAGCACCTGCAAAAAGCACAGCAAGTGAAATAAGCGGAATATCCCTGGATATTAAAAAGACACCAAACGAAATAAAGAACACAATAGAAAAGATCATACAGAGTATTTTTTTTATGTAAAAAAACCGTCCGTTTTGAAGAGCAGTTTCGTCAAATTCATACTTTATCTCAGTCTCTGTTTTAGGGCTCAGATTGATCATCGGAAGAACATATTCATCTGTATCCTTTATATACTTAGCCTTTTTCAGGGATATAGTGACAGTATCGGTCTTTTGAGTGTCAGCGGAAAAATCACAGCTAAGGACTACAGGATCCACCTGATTATACCAATCAGACGCTATATTCACAGTAACGATATAAAACAAACCCTGAAATACACCCGTGAGAATATGCAGCAGCACCGCAGGCACTGTATGATTACTTTCACTCGGTTTTTTAAATACCGTCAGTCTTTCCGGTTTTCCTTCTATAATACCGGTATTATTCTTATCGCTTAATTCGATCTCCGTCTTATCATCTTTTATATAGATCTTATCCTTCTCGGGAATGTGTGCAACAATTTTCAAAAAATCAGCTCCTCATATTTCTTCTCCTAACCATTATACACCTCATTTCCAATCTTGTAAACAGCGGCGGCGGCGCGTGCTCGCGCTGTCAATTCGCGGCGGAGTGCCTCCGCTGTCAATTCGCGCACTATAGTTTGTGTTACCGCCTACCATATCGGCACGCGTACAGGCTGGGTTTATTATACCTCTCTATCCGCGCCGGCGCGTGCTCGCGCTGAGCAATTCGCGCACTGTAGTTTATGTTACCGCCTACTTTATCGGCACGCGTACAAGCTGGGTTTATTATACCTCTCTATCCGCGCCGTGCCGCACAGGGCGGCGCTTAGCGCTGCTTTAAAGCAG
>JAHKXX010000307.1 GCA_020627425.1 bacterium | reverse complement strand
TGAGGAATGTAAAAAAACCTCGGCTGATGAAAAATTCCAGATGACAGAAGAGATCACAGGCGATACCTTTGTAGATGACCATTCTCTGTTTCGAGGTGCTGTCGTTTTTGACGGCGAAGGTGTGCTCGATGTAAGAAAAGTAGGACTCAAGACCATGATGGGTCGTATGGCAGAGGAAATGCAGGGCGAAGAGGTAGACTCTCCTCTTAAGGTCAAGCTCAATAAGCTTGCAAAACAGATCTCTACCTTCGGCTATATAGGTGCCACGGTTATTACCGTTCTTTACATACTGTACTTTATATTTATAGCGCCTATAATGGTAAACGACGTAAATGTTGCAGCAAATTCTACGGGACTCCTTGATCACGCAGGCATATTCTTCCGGCAGGATATTATGTTCATCATAAAGGAGTTTATTGAGGCAGTATCACTGGCTGTTGTTATTATAGTCTGTGCTGTTCCCGAGGGTCTGCCGCTGATGATCTCTCTCGTTCTTATGCAGAACACTAGCAAAATGCTTGACCACAATGTTCTTGTCAGAAAGGCAGAGGGTATAGAAACAGCCGGTTCTCTGAATATTCTTTTCAGCGACAAGACCGGTACCATTACAAAGGGTATCCTCGAGGTCGTTGAGTTCTTTACAGCCGACGGCAAAACCATTCCACTTGACGAAATAAAGAATCACAAAACAGTAAACGAAGATCTGCTCTTCGCGATAGGCAAAAACACGCAGTCTATGTATGACTCCGCTCACGAGGTTATCGGAGGTAATATAACCGACCGCGCGCTTATGAAGTTTATAGGCGAAGAGGCTTTCCTCAGACTTGAGGCTGACAAGACAAACAAGGTCACAGCAAGCCAGAGCTTTAACTCTGCAAATAAATTCAGCCAGGCAAGAATTGATAATCAGGGTAAGACCTTCTACAAGGGTGCTCCCGAAAGACTTCTTGCAAAGGCAACAAAGTACCTTGACGCGGACGGCAATATAAAGCCCCTCGATATGAAGGTATTAAACGAAAAGATAGACTCTCTCTCAAGCAAGGCTATGCGAGTCCTGTCTTTTGGTTATTCAGAGAAACCTCTCAGGGAAAATGAGATCAACGATGATGTTGTAATGATAGGTCTTGTCGGAATACGCGATGATGTTCGCCAGGAGGCAAAGGACGCTATTCACGAGGTTCAGCAGGCAGGTATCCAGGTAGTTATGATCACAGGCGACCGTGTCGAAACGGCCCTCGCTATAGCAAAGGACGCAGGACTTGTTACAAAGGAAACCGACAGAGTACTCACCTCTGCTCAGCTCAACGAGATGAGCGACGATGAGATAAAGAAGATAATACCCGATATAAGGGTTATTGCCCGCGCGTTGCCTACGGACAAGTCCAGAATGGTAAGACTATGTCAGGAGCTTAATCTGGTTGTCGGTATGACCGGTGACGGCGTTAACGACTCACCTGCACTGAAAAAAGCAGATGTCGGCTTTGCTATGGGCAGCGGCACCGAGGCAGCCAAGGAAGCAGGAAAGATCGTAATTCTCGACGACAACTTCCGCTCTATTAAGGACGCGATACTCTATGGTCGTACTATCTATCACAATATTCTTAAGTTCTGTACCTTCCAGCTCGTTATAAATGTTGCTGCCGTTGTTGTCAGCGCACTTGCTCCGTTCTTCGGTGTAGACGAACCGCTGAAGGTAACTCATCTGCTGTTTGTAAACCTTGTGATGGACAGCCTCGGAGCTATAATGCTTGGCAACGAGCCCGCTCTGTCTAAGTACATGAAGGAAAAGCCGCGCCGCAGAGATGAAAGCATTATAAGCAAAAAGATGGCTGCTCAGATAGGAGTTATGGCTACATGGGTAATAATCCTCAGCACGGTTTACTTCCTTGTTATTCCGACAGTATCCGGACTGCAGTGGGCAAACGGCTTCTTTGCAAACGGAAGCGAGATGTCCTCGTGGGGCTTCCAGACTCCCCAGTTGACAACGGGCTATTTTGTGTTGTTTATTCTCGCTGCACTGTTTAACGGCTTTAATGTCCGTGACGACGGTTTCGGTATATTCAAACGACTCAACGAGAACAAAAACTTCCTTATAGTATGGTTTGTAATTGTATTTATACAGGCTGCTATAGTTAATATGGGTCTTATTAATTTTGAAGGCTCACCGTTCGTGTTTATCAGCAATATGTTCAGCTGTACACCGTTCAGCTGGCAAGGATGGTGTCTTATAATACTATTTGCCTTTACTATGATTCCTGTGGATCTTATCAGGAAGGCTATTACAAAGGCTGTCAGCAAAAATAAGCATTAATACAAGGAGAGGGGCATACCGCTGTATGCCCCTGTTTTAGTTATGATATTATTTACAGATCTCGATAATACTTTGATATATGCATACAAGCACGATATAGGAAAACACAAACGCTGCGTCGAAATATACGAGGGCAGACAGATCTCTTTTATAACCGAAAAAACCTATGAGCTGCTGAAAAAAGCAAGCTCTCTTCTGACAATAATTCCCGTCACTACAAGAACAGTAGAACAGTATAACCGTATAGACCTCGGTCTCGGCGGTTTTAGCTATGCCCTTGCCTGTAACGGCGGCGTTCTTCTAAAAAACGGGGAAGAGGACAATGATTGGTACAGAGAGTCACAGCAGCTTGTCGCTTACGCTGTCCCCGAGCTATATAAAGCAGAGCATATACTAAAAACAGATAGTAATGTAGATTTTGAAGTCAGAAGTATTCGCGGACTATTTATCTTTACAAAAAGCCGGGAGCCTGATAAAACCGAACGACTGTTAAAGGGAGAATTGGATCTGGGACTTGTGGGGGTATACAGTAATGGCGCAAAGGTATATGTCGTTCCTAATACTCTTAACAAGGGACTTGCCTGTGAGAGACTGAAAAAATATTTTCCCGATGAAGCCTTTCTTGCCGGCGGCGACAGTGAGTTTGATATACCTATGATGATAGCGGCGGACGCTGCTGTATGCCCCGTGTCCCTCAAAAACAGACCCGAAACGGCAGTCACGGTCAGCAGCGGCGAGCTTTTGTCGGATAGAATGCTTTCACTTGCCGTCAGTCTTTCGGAGTAGTGCTTTAATGTATTCGCTGTCAAAAACTCCCTTGCCGTCACCGCACTTGGTTGTTTTCAGTTCTTCAAGCTCGACCTGACCGCAAAGAGAATACAGCGCACAGAAGAAGTACATATCATCTGTTCCGAAGGGTCTGAGAATGTCATAGTCGTCGGGAAACGCAGGATAGTATTCATTTATCAGCAGACAATTTGTTTTAAGCGCCGATTCATATGCACTGAAAATGATTTTTGCCCCATCTTCACTTAGCTCCTTTATTTTATCCTCGTGAATAATAATATCGCACAGAGTATCGTCGTACTCGACTATTGTGATTTTTCCGTCCGGTATAGTTTTTTCTGTCTGCTTTTTGTAGTACCCCGTCATATCTGTTACAATTATCAG
>JAHKXX010000306.1 GCA_020627425.1 bacterium | reverse complement strand
CTTGTGGCTGCACATTTAAGGAGAAAAATATTATTCAGAGTGGAGATGATCAAAAATGCCAAGAAGTGCAGGCATACTGATGCCTATTACCTCTTTACCCTCACCGTACGGAATAGGCACCCTCGGAAAAGCCGCATATGAGTTTGTGGATTTTCTGAAGGAGGCAGGACAGAAATACTGGCAGCTGCTGCCTGTAGGACCTACCAGCTACGGCGACTCGCCCTATCAGTCATTTTCTACATACGCAGGCAATCCGTATATGATTGACCTTGACCTGCTGTGTGATGATAACCTTTTAGTCAGAGAGGATCTGCAAAAGATCGACTGGGGTACAAATTCGCAGTACATTGACTACGAGAAGATTTATAACGAGCGTTTCAAGGTTCTGAGAACGGCTTACGAGAACTTCAAGTCAAGAGACCAGCAGGAGTACTGGGACTTTATGCGTGACGAGGACAGCTGGCTTACCGACTACGCGCTTTATATGGCTGTTAAAAAGCTGTTTGACGACAAGGCGTGGACAGAGTGGCCGGATCACCTGATAAAATACAGAAACCCCGACACGATAAACCACTACCTCAACTACCTCTATGAGGACGTAATGTTCTGGAAGTTCACCCAGTTCCTGTTCTACAAGCAGTGGAAGGAGCTGAAGGAATACGCAAACGACAACGGCATAAAGCTGTTCGGTGATATGCCCATATATGTTGCTATGGACAGCGCCGATACATGGGCAAATCCTGAGGTATTCTGGCTTGATGATGAGCGCAAGCCCGTATGCGTAGCCGGATGTCCGCCGGATTATTTCTCGGAGACAGGTCAGCTGTGGGGCAATCCGCTGTATGACTGGATTTATCTGGAGGAAACAAACTTTGACTGGTGGATAAGACGTGTAGCGGGTGCCGCAAGAATGTTTGACGTGACCCGTATAGACCACTTCAGAGCGTTCGACCAGTTCTATGCTATCCCCTACGGCGCAAAGGACGCAGTAAAGGGCGAGTGGATAGACGGACCGAAGATGAAGTTCTTTGAGAAGATGAAGCAGCGTCTGGGCGATGTACCGATCATCGCAGAGGATCTGGGCTTCCAGACAAAGGGCGTTAAAAAGCTTCTAAAGGATTCGGGTTATCCGGGTATGAAGATACTCGAGTTTGCATTCGACTCCCGTGAGGACAGCGACTATCTGCCTCATAATTACGATAAAAACAGTGTGTGCTACACCGGTACGCACGATAATGATACCATAATGGGCTGGCTTTCCACGGCAAAGGAAAAGGATATTCGCTTTGCAGAGGACTATTGTCAGCTTAGCAAGACAGAGGGCTATAACTGGGGCTTCATTCGCACCGCTTATGCAAGCGTCAGCGACTACGCCATAGTTCAGATGCAGGACTTTCTGGGACTCGGTACAGAGGCAAGAATAAATATGCCTTCAACATTGGGCGGAAACTGGACCTGGAGAATTAAGGAAGGCGCAGCAAACGCTGAACTCGCTAAGAAAATATATAACTTGTCAAAAATTTACAGACGGCTGGAGGATGACAAAAAGATGAAGAAAAATGCCATTATCGACAACCTTGTGCTTACTGCGAAAAACGAGTATTGCAAGGAACTCAGCGAGCTTTCACCTGCGGAGCTTCACGAGGCTCTCGGCAAGGCTATGATGGGCGATATATCAGAAAGATGGGCAGAAAGCAAGAAGAACCACGCTGAACACAGACGTGCTTATTATCTGTCAGCAGAGTTCCTTATGGGACGTATGATGTACAACAACCTGTACTGCATGGGCGTTCTCGATCAGACAAGGAAGCTGCTCAAGGACAAGGGCGTAGACATCAATGTATTTGAGGAAATAGACGACGCCGCTCTCGGTAACGGCGGTCTGGGCAGACTGGCTGCGTGCTTCCTTGATTCTGCTGCTACACACGACGTACCGCTTGACGGCTATGGCATTCGCTATAAATACGGACTGTTTAAGCAGAAGATAGAAAACGGCTTCCAGGTAGAGGTTGCAGACGACTGGACAAGCTTCGGCGATCCGTGGTGTATCAGACGCAACGAGGATACTGTATATGTAAACTTTGCAGACCAGACAGTAAAGGCTGTACCCTATGATATGGCTATACTCGGCTACGGCACAAAGAACATAAATACACTTCGTCTGTGGCAGGCAGAGGCTGTAAACGACTTCAACTTCCTCGACTTCAACGACAGCAAGTATGACGCTGCGGTAAAGGAAAAGAACGACGCAGAGAATATATCAAAGGTTCTCTATCCTAACGACAACAGCCACGAGGGCAAGGTACTCAGACTGAAACAGCAGTACTTCTTCTCGAGCGCTTCACTTCAGGATATACTGAAAAGATATAAAAAGCGTCACGGCAATGACTTCTCTCACTTTGCAGAGGAGACAGCTATACAGCTGAACGATACTCATCCGACTATCTCTATCCCCGAGCTTATAAGACTTCTCCAGAACGAGGGCGTATCCTTCGACTATGCGTTTGAAGTAGCTCAAAAGACCTTCTCCTACACCAACCATACAGTAATGCAGGAGGCTCTCGAGAAGTGGAGCATAGACCTGATGACAAGCATAATCCCCGATGTATATGCAGTTATCGTAAAGATAAACGACAAGCTCGTACATATGCTGAAGGATATGGGTTGGGATCAGCCTACCGAGGAAGAAAAGAAGGCAGCAAAGAAGGGCGAGACTCCTTCTACAAGACTCAGCAGAATGGTAATAGACGACGGCAGAGTTGTTCATATGGCAAGAATGGCTACCTATGTATCAAGCTATGTAAACGGCGTTGCTGCTATACATACACAGATACTCAAGGACGAGACACTAAAAGAGTGGTACGAGCTGTATCCGGACCGTTTCCAGAACAAGACAAACGGTGTTACACAACGCCGCTGGCTCGGTTTGTGCAACCCCGAGCTGTCAGAGTTCATTACCGACAAGATCGGCAACAAGTGGCTCAGAAACCTTGACGAGCTGAAGAAGCTTGAGGGTCATATCGACGACAAGGCTGTTGATAAGTTCAACGAGATAAAGTACATAAAGAAGAAAGAGCTTTCCGACTTTATCGCAAAGCACGACAATGTATATATAGATCCGGGCTTCCTGTTTGATATTCAGGTTAAGCGTCTGCACGAGTACAAGAGACAGCTTATGAATGCTTTCTCAATTATGGCTATATACTTCCGCCTGAAGGAGGGCAAGCTGCCTGACTTTACTCCGACAGCATTTATCTTCGGTGCAAAGGCTGCTCCGGGCTATGCAAGAGCAAAGGCTATAATCAAGTATATCAACGAGATAGCAAACCTCGTAAACAACGATCCCGATGTAAATCAGAAGATGAGAGTTGTATTCGTATCTAACTACAACGTATCCTATGCAGAGAAGATAATTCCTGCTGCTGATATACACGAGCAGATCTCTACAGCCGGCACAGAGGCTTCCGGTACCTCCAATATGAAGTTTATGGCTAACGGTGCCGTTACAATAGGTACCTATGACGGCGCTAACATAGAGATAGCAGAGCAGGCAGGCGAAGAGAACGAGTACATCTTCGGCGCAAGAGTAGAAGAGATAAACGAGCTGAAGAAGAACTATGATCCGAAGAAGCTGTACGAGGCAAACGACGAGATGAAGAAGGTAATAGATACCCTTATCGACGGTCGTTTCTCAGACGGCGGCAAGACAGGCGAAGGCTCGTTCAAGGAGCTTCACGACTCGCTGCTTGAGGGTGCTTCATGGCACAAGGCAGACCACTACTTCATACTCCGCGATCTGCCCGAGTACATCGAGACAAAGATACAGGTAAACAAAGACTATAAGGACAGACGTGCATTCGGCAGAAAGTGCCTGATGAACACCGCTAACTGCGGAAAGTTCTCCAGTGACCGTACAATACTGCAGTATGCTACAGAGCTGTGGAAGGTTAAATAATTTACCGTAAGCATTATCCCGACAGAGTATATACTTTGTCGGGATAATTTATTTTTATTATTTGTTTTCTTATTTTCCTCGATATGTTATACTATTATCAGACAGAATTTTCGGCGCAGTGCCTGCGCTGTCGATTCGCGCACTCTGCTTAGTGTTACCGCCTACTTTATTGGCACGCGGTCAAGCCGGGTTTATTGTCCCTCCTTGTCCGCGCCGTGCGCCCGAAGGAAGTGCCCTTGGGGTACCGCACAGGGCGGCACTTGACGCTGGTTTGGAGTGTAGACTCAATGTTAACAACTTAACAAAACATAAAAGTTTCGCCCGCCCCCTTGCAGCGGTCAAGACAAAATGTGCCTCGCTGCCGTAAAGCAGCGACGTTAAAACCCTTAAGATGATATCATTCCCCAAAACGGAGGTGTAGGCTATGGAAAAAAAGGGCGTTATTCACGAGCTTCTGAAAATACTACTCATTATATCGGCTTCACTTATCTATGCGTTCAACATCAACAATTTCCTTCATGGTGCAGATCTGCTCGCAGGAGGCTTTACGGGAATATCACAGCTGATACGGGCGATATTCGGGCGTATTTTCGGCATTGATATTTCGTACAGCTTTATCTATATCCCACTTAACGCGGCTGCGGCTATACTCAGCTTTCGCTTTATAGGGAAAAGGTTTACGCTGTATTCGGGCGTGTTTATATTGCTGTCGTCTATCCTTACCGACCTTGTGCCGAATCTGTCACTTACTGACGATATATTGCTTTGCGCTGTTTTCGGCGGACTTCTCAACGGCTGCGCTATAGGTATCTGCCTTATGGCAGGAGCCACCAGCGGCGGTACCGACTTTATATCTATATTTATTTCCGAGCGCTACGGAAAGGACGCGTGGGGCTACATATTCGCAGGAAACATAGTGGTACTTTGTTGCTCCGGACTTCTTTTCGGCTGGAAGGGCGCTATGTACTCTATAATACTACAGTTTGTTTCGACTATGCTCATACAGACCATATACCGCCACTATCAGAAGCAGACACTTATGATAATAACGGAGAAGCCCGACGAAATATACCTTATAATAAAGGAAATAACAAACCACGATGCGACGCTCTTCAAGGGCGTGGGCCTGTACGAGGGCAAGGAAAGAAAAATGCTGTATTCGGTCGTTTCGTCTGATGAAATAAGCAAAATACTGCGGCACATTTACAAGGAGGATCCGAACGCCTTTGTAAATGTATTCAAGTCCGCGCAGGTTCGCGGCAACTTCTTTAACAGACCCACAAGATAATAAGGAAGGATCATATGAAAAAACATGATATGATAAACGGGCGGCTGTCGCCACAGATACTGATGTTTTCCGTGCCGCTGGCGCTGACAGGGATACTGCAACAGCTTTTTAATGCTGCCGATATTGCCGTTGTCGGTCAGTGCGTCGGCAAGACCGCTATGGCGGCAGTCGGCAGCAATTCGCCTGTAATAGGTATACTCGTAAATCTGTTTGTAGGTATTTCGCTCGGCACGAATGTAGTTATAGCACGCTTTACGGGACAGGGAAACAAAAAAGGAATAGAAAATGCGGTGCATACCGCTGTACTTGTAGCGCTTCTGGGAGGCGCCGCCATAGGACTTCTCGGAGAACTGATAGCGCAGCCTCTGCTGACAATAATGCTTGTACCGGACGATGTTATGGAGATGGCAGTAAGCTACCTGAGGATATACTGTCTGGGGCTGCCGGTTATTTTTCTGTACAACTTTGAGTCTGCGATCTTTCGCAGCAAGGGAAACACAAAAACCCCGCTTTTCTGTCTTGCGGTGTCGGGTGTTGTAAATGTAGGACTGAATCTGTACTTTGTGTGTATTGCCGGTATGAAGGTAGAGGGAGTGGCTCTCGCTACGGTAATATCAAACGCGGTAAGCTCTTTGCTGCTGTTTATAATGCTTGTGCGGGAGAAGGGCGATATACGTCTGGATATAAAAAAGCTGAGAATACACAAGGCAGAGCTTTCACTGATGCTGAGGATAGGCATACCGTCAGGACTTCAGGGAATGGTGTTTACACTGTCAAATATATGTGTACAGTCCGGCATAAACAGTCTGGGGTCGGATATTATGGCGGCGTCGAGTGCGGCATTTAATATAGAAATTTTTGCGTTTTACATAATAAACTCCTTCGGGCAGGCTTGTACTACCTTTATCGGGCAGAACCACGGCGCAAACAAGCCCGAGCGGTGCAGACAGATAACAAAAATATGTATGCTGCAGGATATGATAGCGGCTCTGCTCACCTCGGGGATCACCCTGCTTCTCGGCAGGTTTTTGCTGTCACTGTTTAACGGTGACCCTGTAGTGGTGGAGTACGGCTATGTACGGCTTTTGTATATTATCACGGCAGAGGTAATAAACGTAGTTATGGAGATCATCTCCGGCTCTCTGCGCGGCTATGGGCAGTCGCTCGCTCCGGCGCTGGTGACGCTGTTCGGCGTATGCGGCACAAGGATCGGGTGGATATATACCGTGTTTGCCGCAAACAGTGAATTCAATATATTGATGATAGTCTATCCCCTCAGCTGGGCTGTTACCGCAGCGTCACTGCTTGTGGTTTACTTCATTATTACAAAAATAAAAATGCGCGACTTTTTCTCCGGGAGCGCAGTGCCGGAAAAAAACAGGGCATAAAACACAAAAGTTTCGCCCGCCTTTTCAAAGACGGCGCAGTGCCTGCGCTGTCGATTCGCGCACCCTACTAAGTGTTACCGCCAACCTTGTTGGCACGCGTACAAGTTTGGTTTATTGTCCCTCTTTTTTCGCGGCGTTTAAAAAAACACAAAAGTTTCGCCCGCCTTTTCAAAGACGGCGCAGTGCCTGCGCTGTCGATTCGCGCACCCTACTTAGTGTTACCGCCTACATTGTTGGCACGCGTACAAGTTTGGTTTATTGTCCCTCTTTTTCCGCGCCGTGCGCCCGAAGGAAGTGCCCTTGGGGTACCGCACAGGGCGGCACTTGACGCTGGTTTAGAGTGTAGACTCAACGTCAACAACTTAAAAAATCATAAAAGTTTCGCCCACCTTTTCAAAGACGGCAGGGAACATATAGCTTGCCCTGATCAAAGCTTTTAAACTCATTTAAGAATTTTCAGCTCCGGGGGTCATATGAAAACGGCAAATACTTTTAAAAATTCTCTTCTGACAATTAAAAATCCGAAAATGCTATTTCGGGACGCCTTCGGCGGAGTTATAACGGCTCTTATATCTATACCCATTTCTATGGGATATGCCCAGATAGCAGGGCTGCCTATGGTGTACGGACTGTACGGCTCGGTATTTCCTATTCTGTTTTTCGGACTGCTGAGTACCTCAAAGGACTTTGTTTTCGGTATAGACGCGGCTCCTGCGGCTCTTACGGGGGCTGCCATAGCGTCTATGGGTATTAGTGCAGAATCGGAAGAAGCCAAGGTGGCTGTGCCGACTATTGCGTTTTTTGTCGCGTGCTGGCTGCTGCTTTTTTATCTGCTGCGCGCCGGAAAGGTAGTACAGTATATCTCGGAGCCTGTTATGGGCGGCTTTGTCTCGGGTATATGCTGTACCGTAATACTTATGCAGGTACCAAAGCTGTACGGCGGCACCGCAGGCGCCGGCGAGGGCGTAGAGCTTGTGCGCCACATAATAGAGCAGTTTTCACACTTTAGTCCTGTATCCCTTGCTGTGGGGCTCGCGACTATTACTGTGATACTTATAAGCCGAAGGCTTATGCCAAAGCTGCCTATGTCCGTGTTTGTTATGGCAGCAGGAGTGTGTCTGACGCTTTTCTGCGGTATAGAAGGTCTCGGAGTAAAGCTTCTGCCGCCGGTAGAGAGCGGCTTCGGAGGATTCCGACTGCCCTCTGCCACACTGAATATAAACAATATAGGAGATTATATATTTAATTCCCTCAGTATATCCGTGGTCATCATGGCTGAGTCTCTGCTTGCTTCAAAATCAAACGCCGCAAAGGACGGCTACAGACTGCATAGCAACCGGGAGATACTCGCGTACTCGGCGGCGAATTTTGCTTCGGCTGTGTCGGGGTGTCTGCCTGCTAACGGCAGCGTCTCAAGAACCGGTCTTATGAGACAGTTCGGAGTTACATCTCAGTGGGTATCGGTCTTTGCAAGCATTACTATGCTGATAATACTGTTCTTCGGAACGGGCTTTATACAGTTTTTGCCGGTGCCTATGCTGACAGCTATAATCATAACCGCACTGATGGGCGCGTGCGAATTCGGTATCGCAAAAAGACTGTGGAAAACAAGCAGATATGAGTTTTATATATTTGTAGCTGCATTTCTGGGAGTAGTGCTGCTGGGGACGGTGTATGGCGTTGTTATAGGTGTTATACTCTCGTTTGTTGCCGTAGTAAAAAGAGCTGTTGTACCGCCGCGCAGCTTTATGGGAGTTATCCCCGGAAAAAACGGCTTTTACACCATAGGCAGGACAAGCGAAGCAAAGCCGATAAAGGACGTAGTTATCTACCGTTTCGGCGGCAACCTGTTTTTTGCAAACATAGACACCTTTGAAAGCGACATAGACGGCGCGCTGACCGACAGCACAAGGGTCGTTATAATAAATGCCGGGGCTATCGGCAGCATAGACCTGAGTGCCGCAGACCGGCTGTCTGCTATGTGGCGGCGATACCGCGACAGGGGTATCAGGATGTACTTAACGGAGCACGTCGGAGAAGTAAACGACCTGCTAAGAAAATACGGCGAAACGGAAATGATGAAAAAGGGCGCCGTGCGAATGACCGTAGCGCTGGCGCTGAGGGACGCAGGAATACGCACCCCCTACCCCACGGAGGACGACGACGCAGGAGCATACAAAAAGCAGCGCGCGCGTTCAAGGGTATTCCGCAGAGCAGGGCGCTCCGTTTATCAGCAGTTTGCACTGAATAACACAGAGAGTCCGCGCGGTATACAGGCAGAGCTGGAGTGGGCATTCGGAAATGATGCGGAAAAGGTAAAAAAGAGCATTACCGAGGAAATACTGCACACAATAAAAGATTCGGAGCAGAGCAGTGAAGCGTTGGAGGCTGCCGAGATGATGAACCGCTGGGGCAGGTTTAACCTGTTTGACGAGGACGAGCTTCTTGACAGAATAGAGCTGAGGCTCACCAGACAGCTCGGCGACGACCCCACGCTGATAAAAAACCTTGAGGACACGATAGAATACAGGCGCGCGATGATAGAGAAGCGTATGCTTGATATGGATCCCGACGTTCTGACTAGACTTATAAATCACCGCCGTCGGATGATGAAGGAATATATGGCTATAGACAAGGACGCCGCTATGCGCCTCGAAAAGCGCAGACGGGAGCATATAAGCCGTATACGCGAAGTAAGCCCCGAGCTTGCGGAAAAGTACGAGCAGCTGTATACAGATAATGACGAGAAATAAAGCGCCCGGTGCCCGGGCAGTCAATTCGCGCACTGTAGTTAGTATTACCGCCTACTTTATTGGCACGCGGCGGAGTACCTCCGCTGTCAATTCGCGCACTCGAATTTTTGTTACCGCCTACCTTGTTGGCACGCGGCGGAGTGCCTCCGCTGTCAATTCGCGCACTCGAATTTTTGTTACCGCCTACCTTGTTGGCACGCGTACGAATTTGGTTTATCGTCCCTCTCTATCCGCGCCGTGCGCCCGAAGGAAGTGCCCTTGGGGTACCGCACAGGACGGCACTTGACGCTGGTTTTGAGTGAAAACAGGTTTTTTCTCTAAGACACGGAAAAACTGACAAGGACAAGTTTCCTTTGGCAGCAGCTGCTCCTGCCAACTATAATTTTACACTTAAAAGCAAAACAGCGGCACACCCAAATACAGGCGTGCCGCTGTTTTTTACTTGCGGATCAATGATTTGTTATTTTTTCTATTTTTTCTACAAGCTTATCGACGTCTGTATATGGGCTATAGAGATCCTTGTTAATGTCAGAGCCGACTATAGCACCCTCGTATTTGAGGAATATTTCAAAAACAGCTCTGTCGTCAAGGCTGACATCTGTGCCGTTTGTAAGCTGATCACAAACGGCTTCCATAAGGTTTACTAATTTTTCCCTACTATCAGCCTTGAAGCTTTCAAAGGTGCTGTCGTATTTCTTCATTCTATCGATAGCCATTTCTATCAGCTTTTCTTCCTTCTTGAGTGAAACTTCTGCTTTTATTTCAAGCTGCTCCATACCTTGTGCCTTCAACTCTTCTGAATATTTATGGAGGGTCTCGGCCAGATCTTCTTCTACCTTTAGCTTAGCCTTTGTAAAATCGTCTAATTCTATGCTCGGCTCCTCTATCGGCACGCTTTCTCCCGTAGAGGATTCGTAGGAAATTTCACCGGAGTACAATTCAGACGGCTCATCGTTCACTCTTACGTTGCTATCATTTGCATTCGCCTTAGTGCAGGCTACAAAAGAAACGCACATAGCGCATATTATTGCCGCCGCTGTCAGGGATGAAACTAAAGCCTTTATATTATTATTCATAAATACCATCCTTTCGTTATCGTAAGTATTAAAACCGACTGCGAACTGAAAAGAGTTTTTCTATATATCACCTCCGATATTGTATTACTTTAATAGTATAATATCACAACTCTTGTTGCTTGTCAACACCTTTGGGCTTTAAAAAATATTTTTTCTCAAAATATTTCCGAATTCTATGTTTTAGAATCAGGCAATATTATAAAAGACAAAATACCGATCATTTGTAACACCGTAACAAATATCACTCACTTTTTTATCCATTTCATTATTAGAATGGTATGTTAACTTATATGTTCTTTTATCATTATAGTTTGTTAGATCTGTAATATACATGGTATGATAACCAACATAGTTGCCAAATAAATCACACGTCGCTAGTTGAACAACATCTCCTCTACCATAAACATATTGAGTGGATGAATTATTATTTACTATATCAGTTTTCTTAATAGCCTCAAAGTTCACCACGCTTTGCCAATAATAGCCAAACTGTTCAGCACTTATCCATGGACTTGGATCAGATAATTGCCACGAATAGTTTAGTTTTGTACTGTCTATCGGCGTCGGATAAGTCCCGTTTTTGGGATAAACCCTCCAATTACCGCTATATCTTTTCCCGGCTGCTGCCATACATTGAGAAACAAAGTTAGCACAATCACAATCATCATTATTATAAACAGTTAACCTCGGATAAGTAGATACATGGTTATTGTAGTTATCTCTTGCATACTTTACCCCATTGGTACTTATGTAAGAATTAGCCGGTTCTATCAGCCACTCATCATTACGTGTTGCATTATATTGATATTGAAAAACATTTGCTCCTTGATTGTAGCTGGCTCCTGCAACTGTTATCGCGGATAAGTAGTTACTTGACTGTGTAAGGAAATAGCCTGTAAAATCCGACTTTCTCACAAATGCAAATCGTTGTGATGCAGAATTAGTAAAGGTTGATATACATATATTTGTACTATTAGCTCCCGAGCCTCCCGAAACTGTAAGAGCCTTTGTCTCATCCAGTGCTGATACTATTTTGTATAAGCCACCATATGTAGAACCGTATATGTCTGCGAGATAAACAATTTTCCACTTTTGATTATCATCGCCGTGATACTTCCACTGTATAACATTTGCTCCATTACTTGCTGAACCACCTGAAACGTCCAGAAATTGCCCGCTCCTGACGTTTTTTATGTTATAATAATAACTGCTTACAATATAATTGTCCTCAACATACGCGCTTGCCTTTGGTATTTGTACCATTGTCACCATTAAAACCACCGATAAAATTACTGCGAACTTTTTTAAGAATTTTCTCATTTTTAATGCCACCTCTTTCTGATAATACAATATACTCTACTATGACATATTATTATCTGGTACCTCCTTTCACTTTTATTGTAAAACACAAATTATTTTTTGTCAAGTATTAATATTATTTTTTTACATATTTTAATTTTTTTATGATAATAAACAACTGCAATAAACAACAAATTCCAATGAACTCCAATGAATTTCAACAAAATAAAACAAAAAGCAACAAAAAGCAACAATAAAAATACCCTGCCCGTTTTTAACAGGCAGGGTATTTTGTTTAAACTGTAAATACGGACAGGGCAAAAAGCTATATTGGGAACCCCTCCGTCACTCCTGCGCGTGCCAACAGAGTTGGCGGTAACACCTACTCGGGTGCGCGTGTTGACAGCGCAGGCACTGCGCTATGCCACCGCAGCCAGAACGCTTGCTGCGACAGGAACGGCCGCGCGGTAGCCCGAGTCGCCGTGCTCTACTATCACGGCAAACGCAAGGGGGTGTTCCTCGTCCTTACAGAAGCCCGTGACCCATGCGTGCGCTCCGCCCTCGTCTACCTCGGCTGTACCCGTTTTGGCGCATACATCGAGCGTATCCGAAAACGAGCTTTTGCCGTAGTTGTTCGCGGCTGTATAGTCCATCATCTCGTACAGCATAGACGCTGTCTTTGAGTCGAGCATAGTTTTTGTTTTGTGTCCCTCAAATTTCAGAGGATTGGGATTGGTCTTTAGTATATACGGCTCATAGGCTTTGCCGCCGTTTGCGATAGAAGCCGAGATCATAGCCATATTCAGCGGACTTTCCAGCACTGTATACTGCCCGACCCCCGACCACGCAAGGTCGTTTGTGGTCGCATTTTTTACATTATATACGCTTTTTGCAGTTTCTATGCCGTCATAGGTGATATTCTTATTAAAGCCCATTGCCTCTGCCTGTCGGGTCATAGCGTCCTTTCCGAGATTAACGGCGTACTGACCGAAATACAGGTTGCACGACTCGCACATAGCCTGCTTCATATCCACAAGACCGCTGATCTCGTAGCAGGTCACTTCCTTGCCGCCTATCTCGGCGCTGCCCTGACAGTCATAGGTGCTGTTCTCTGCTTCCTTTACATTGTTCAGTGCCGCCGCAGCAGTAACAAGCTTGAACGTAGAGCCCGGCGGATATGTCGCAGAAACACAGCGGTTTATATATGCACCCTCGTATTCGTCGTTTGTTTCTATATCGTCGGGTACATTCTCCGGGTCATACGCAGGTGTACTTGCAAGACACAGTATCTCGCCTGTTTTGTAATTATATACCACTACCGCGCCGCGGTTGCTGCCGAGCGCTTCATATGCAGCCTTCTGCATTTTGCTGTCTATAGTCAGAGTCAGGTCGCTGCCCTTTTTCAGTGACTCGGGCAGTCCCAGACCGAACACGATATTATAGCTGCCAAGCTCTGAACGATACGCAGTCTGTACCGCCGTAGATATATTTATACTGTCGTCACCGACAACATGCAGGCACGCGCGGCGCGTTGTCTCGTCCTCGTTATAGATACGCTTGCCGTTAACGCTCTGGGCGAGTATAACGCCGTTTCTGTCGTATATTGTCCCTGCATGGTCAAGACCCGTGGTATCGGCGATATGACCGTTTATCGGCATAGAAGCCCATTCGGACGCATGTATGGACAGGTTTGTAATATGGTAAACTATTCCTGCAAAAAAAGCAAGTGTCAGCAGAAGTATAAGCATAGACCTGTTTTGTATCTTTCTCACGGGGCTCCTCCTTTATCAAATTTCGATAAAATCATTATCCTGAGTCTTTACCACAGTAACAGCAGGCTCTTTTTTTCTGATTTTTTTCGGCTTTATTTTTTTATGTGAATAGGTTCTCTCGTCTGCCGATTTTATAAATGCGAGCAGTCCCCAGCAAGCCGCCATACTGGAACCGCCGTAGCTTACAAAAGGCAGTGTAACACCGGTCAGCGGCAGTATATCGGTAACGCCGAAGATATTCAGAGCCGCCTGAAATACGAGCATACCTCCTGCGGTACAAGCCGCGATAGAGTAAAAGGTAGAGCGGCTTCTTGTAGTAACGGTACGGGCATATATCATAAAGCCGCCTATGATAAGAGCAAACAGCACCGCAAGTATAAGACCCATTTCTTCACTTGCAAGCGCAAAAACAAGGTCGCTCTCATGGGCAAAGACATATTGCAGATAACCCTTTGAGATACCCATTCCGAACAGACCGCCGCTTGCGGAATAGATAAGCGAGCGTACCTGTTGATAGCCGTCCTCATTCGCATATTCCCAGACATGACCCCAGACGGCAAACCTGTCTGCGATATATGGCTTTATTGTGAGTATAACAAGCACCCCGAGTGCCGCCGCACTTACGGCAAGGATAATGGTCTTGAAATCGCCCGAGCGCATAAAGGATATAAGCAAGAACGTAACAAAGAATATTACCGCCGTACCGAAGTCGCTCATGAGGAAAAGCATACCGAGGCAAAGCGCCGTCACGATAATAAACCCGAAGAAGTTCTTTTTTGTTTGCAGCTGATCCAGCGTAGACGCGCCGACGAATATATATGCTATTTTTGCAAACTCCGAGGGCTGCACCGAGAAGGGACCTATTATGATCCAGTTTTTTGCACCGTTCAGATTTTTTCCGAGTACAAGCGTCGCCGCGAGTAACAGCAGTGCAAGTATAGAGATAGCGAGTCTCCATTTCATTACTCTGTCGGGTATCTCTATAAACCAGAGCATAAAGCAGAATATACCTATACCGAGTATCATTGCCGCAAGCTGTACCAAAGCCTGATGCTGATCGTGCGAAGCGCACAGAACTATACCGCTGCCCGACAGCAGCAGTGCAAGGCTTTCAAGCTCGAAGCTTTTTCTTTTAAAAACTGCGCGTGTAATTATATAGAACACCCAGGACGTGAGTATAAATCCGACAGTCGGCATGAGGACGGCATAGTTGCCCATATTTATGACTGCCTCGATACCTATCATCAGTATATATACAGTAAGGAACACAAGTATAAGCTTGCATGAAACTGTTTTTTTATCTCTTACTCTACGGCGCTTTGAGTCGCTCTGAGCGTCGGCTCGGCTGAGAGTCAGAACTGATGTACCTATAGCTATTCTGTCGCCTATATGTACAGGCACTCTGCCCTCGGTTTTTTCTCCGTTGACATATACGCCTGCTTTAGAGTCGGTATCGGCGATAAACCAGCCGTCCGATCGTCTGAGCAGCACTGCGTGATCCCTTGAAACGGTAAGGTCGTTTATTCTTATATCGGAGCCTCGGCTTCTGCCGATGGAATTCTCCCAGAAAAGGACAGGATAGCGTATATTTCTGTCATCATCATCAAGTGCGATAAGTGCGTGCTCGTCGCGTCTGCCGTAACTTAGCGACATAAAGCAAAGCACAACAACAAGAAGCGCTACAAACGGCGCACAAAGCCGAAGTCCGAAGGACACAAGCTCTAATATTTCATTCAACGTGATCACCCTTTTCCTTTTTTTATCCTTTATTTATAATAGCATTTTGCAAAAGCAAAAGAAAGTCCAAGAAATAAATAAAATAATTATCTTATCAGCCCAAAATTAGTAATAGTGACTGTTTTAGTAAGGTGTAAAAAATACGGGCGGACACACGCCCGTGTCCGCCCTGAAGTTTTTTGATTGTTAAAGAAGCACTGATTAAAGCCAGTGCACATATCGCGCCGTCAGATTTTTCGTCAGATTGTATCAAGTGAGCGCAGGAAACCTGTCGGTTTTCAAGCGAATTTGGTGCAAGATGGCGGAAAAGATGCAAGCGAGATGTGTGCTGAGCCGTTAGGCGTGATTTATTCAGTGGTTCTTTAAGTTATGCCTGCTGGGGAGCGCCAACGGGACAGACCTCAGCGCAAGAACCGCAATCTGCACACATATCTGCGTCTATAACGTACTTGCCGTCTCCCTCAGAGATAGCGCCGCAAGGACATGCTGATTCGCAGCTGCCGCAGGAAATACAATCGTCACTAATTTGATAAGCCATAGTAAAGCCTCCTTAGTTATTTATTTCTGTATATTATATCACCTTATGACTACAAATGCAAGTAATTTTTGCACGCCTGGCGGAGTGCCTCCGCGGTCGATTCGCGGCAGCGTGACGCTGCACCCAAATCCGCGCACTCGAGTCAGTATTACCCACCGACTTTGTTGGCACGCG
>JAHKXX010000305.1 GCA_020627425.1 bacterium | reverse complement strand
GTCAGCAGGTATTCGTCTTGATTGTCTGGATCGCTTGTAAACCTATTGCCTAAAAGCAGCTCTTCTTCACCGGAGAAGCTGAGATAGAAGCCGTCCGGGAGAGGAAGGACTACCGTGATCGTGCTGTAGGGCACGTTGAAGTCGTCTTCACAGTGGGTGACGTAGCTTCGTGCTCCATCCGCCTGCGGCATCAGGGAGAGCATCATATTGTCAAACTGCTCCTCATAGTACAGACGAACGTCGGGAGTGCCGCTTGCGTTGAGGTCGATGAGCATATCGCCGTTGTCCGGATCATATGTTGAGTTTTCGCTGTAATTGTGCCTGAGTTCAGAATAAACCCGCATTGGCACCTCGACAGAGCTTTTTGTGGTCAGGTCAACCGTATACGCGGTCTTGTCCTCCTGAACCGCGCCGACTGTAACCTCATTGGCAGGCATTATAAACGTGTCGACCGGGTTGAAGTGGCCGGAGTTTACTACGCCTCCGAGACCATTTCCGTTCACAGTGAACTCGCCGGTGAAGTACTTACCGGGCTGACACTTATTATAATTTTGTACGATCTGAAGCTCTTCGCCCTCGACCGCCTCGGTCAGGGGGGTTGTGGACCAGTTGTCGTCCGCGCGGTAGACACTTACGTTGCCATCGGTCTTGATTTGTGAGATCTTTCCCCACTGGGCGTAGAGTGTAACAGGCTCGGTGAAGGTGACCTCTTGACAATCAGTATAGGATGTGCCGCTGCCGTTCGGTTCGGTGTTCCAGCCGGTAAAGCTGTAGCCGGTTTTATAAAACTCGTTTTCATGAAGCTTGGACGGATAGTTGTTGGATACCGCATGCTCATAAGTGTCGTCACTGAAAATGTAGTATCCTCCGTTCTTGTTGAAAGTGACAATAACCGGATTGAGCACTAGGCTCATTTTCACGGGAGCGTCGCCGATATACGATGTGTGGTAGGTGTAGAGGGGGTTATTCGCATCGAATGTTCTCACGTTAGATCCGCTTATATATGGATGACCCTCACTTGATTTGCCGGAAGTATAGAGAATGAAGTTGTCCGGTCCTTCACCGTTCGGTTTTACCTCGAGACCTACGTCCCAGTTGAGATAGGCTCTTCCGTCGATAAGTGGGGTCGCGCCCCAGTACTCGAAGCTCTGACTGTAGTCTAAAAGCTTCTCACACTGACAAAGACTGTAAGTAACCAGAGACGGATCGCCGAGAAGCCGGAAGTCCACCGGTACGGCTTTTTTCCAGGTTGCTGTGAAGGTGGTCTCTCCGGAGAATAGCACGGAGTATTCCTGTGCGTATTCCCAGCCGCCGAAAATGTCTGTATTCGGTGCAGTGAAGCTGTCCGGGCGTTCCTGCGGCAGCCGGAAGCCGACGCTGCCGTTAGGGTCATAATAGAACTGTCCTGGCTGCGCATTTTCTTTTTTGGGTATTTCAGCCTGATAGGCGATGTCATAGATGAGGCGATCGCCCGTTCCTTCGCCGGGATCAAGTATCACTGTAAATTTAGGCACGAAGTATGCGACTACTTCATGATCAGCAAAGGCTTGTGACTGATAGGTCAGTTCGTTGGTGATGTGTACACCGTCTACCGCCCAGCCGCCAAATTCAAAGTTCTCTTTCGGAGATGCCGTCAGCGTGAATGTTTCGCCTTGCTGGAATCTTCCGCCACCTGTGACTGTGCCGCCCAATGCCGGACTTGCAGAAACGTCGATAAGATAGCCCGGAGTTATAGTGACGCTGACCAGCCTCGATTCGGTTCTCACGTCGTTGGACCAGACTGTTTCGTCGCCGACGTCATAGCCCCAGCGGGTCGTATAGCTGATGTTGCCGTAATATGTGCCGGGTGCAGCACTGTTCCAGGCATCAGACGGGATGTTTATGTAGATTGACTGTGCTTCCCCAAGATCCTGCAAGGTCCATTCACGCGATTTTGTGCTGCCGACGAGTGTGCTGTCCGGAAGCTGGCTCAGCTTGAACGGAAGCTTTTCCGACGAATCCGCCGAGTTCTCCAGCACACCGCTCTCAAAGCGTACCTGCAGTCGATCCGGCTTGTAACCGGCTTCGTCTTCATACAGCGTCATAGAAGTGACATTTGATTCAAAGCCGGTGAATTCGTCAAACTGGGTCAGAGTAATTTCATTCGGAACCGACAGCGTATAGCTGCTCGGACCGTACCAGTGGGCGTAGACAGTTGTGTTTTCGGTGAATACCGTGTCGGTCGTGATCTGTTCGCCGCCATCTGCCTGAGTGAACCAGCCGCGGAAGTTGTAACCGGTCATCGTCGGAGTGGGCAGGCTGTCCAGCGTGCCGGTGCGTTTGGTCTGCGACTGAGACGGGTTTACAGTGCCGCCGCAGGCATCAAACGTGACGGTGCTTTTCTCCGGCACGTTCAGCGTGATCGGCAGATAGCAGTCGACCTTATCGCCCTTGAGCTCATTGCCGATGTACCACTGGGTCGAATATAACAGATTGCCTGTATAGACGCCGGGTTCCGCCTGCTCAAAGGCATACGGATCGACGTTTATAGTGATCTCATTTACCTGATCCTGTGCGCCGTAGGTGAACATGAGACCATTCTGCTGCGTGTCGGTCAGGGTAGCAAGAACCGTGCTCGTTCCGTTGCTCAACTGAACGGAACCCGCAAAGCATGCCAGCACCTTTTCCACGCGCTCATAGTTGCCGTTCATCAGGACTTTGCCGCCGCTGAAGCTCTCGGCGGTGAAGTCGAAAGTCGTATCGCCAGCGCCGTCCAGTGTGACTGCGCCCGGCACAAAGCTGCACTGTGCATTTGGTACAGCGCTCCAATCGTACTCCCACTTTGCGGTGAAGGTGGTTTCCGTCGAAGTCAGATTGTTATAGGTCTCGTTGCCCTCCCAACCGGCAAAAACGTAGCCATCCTGTGGCGCCGTGAACCCTTCTGCGCAGAAGTACGGGAACAGGAGGAAGCAGGGACCGTGGTCGTAGTAGAAGCTGAAATTCCAGACTTTTTCAAGGTGCCTGCCGTAGTCTGATTCGTAGACGATCGGTTCGCCGCCGCCTTCGCCGGGATCGAGTATAACGCGGTAGGTCTGACCAAAGGGACCGAACTCGCGGATATCAGCCGTGACCGTCACATCCGCCGGCGGCATGGAGACAATGACAGGACTCGAGTACTCGTCCAGAGTGACAGGCACAGGTACACCGTACTGATCTACGGCGCTGATAGACTCCAGATAATAGTCTTTGTTCATAAAATCCGTGCTACCGGAGCTTCCACCGTACCAGTTCAGGTTGACACTGCTGTTTTCCTCTGCAACATGGGGATTTGGCATAATATAGCCGCCTGTTACATTTGTGAAAACTTCATATTTCGCGCCCTCAAAGATTTTCGCGAAGGCAGCGGTGACCCGCACGTCACAATCAGGCATGATAAAAGTATAGTCATACTCATTTAGTGCGTAATCCATTGTGCGGAACAGAATGTTGCCCTGCATGTCGCGCACGATAATCCTCTTGAACTCCTGATTATCCGGGTCGTTGATATCTATGGTGCGCTCACAGTGTACGGTTACCTCCTGTCCGGCTTCTACGTCATCATCCGTCATGAGTGTTATGGTACCCTTGCCTCGTGTCTCCGTGTAAATGTGGTGAGTGTAGGTGGGCTCGCCGGGAGCTCGGAAGACAGCCGTAACTGTAACATCGTTCTCGTTGGGCATTATGAAAAAGTACTGATAGTAACTATTTTCAGGGTTGTAACTATTCCTGTTTTCATAGACAGGGATTCTGTTACCGTTCACGTCGGTTGCGTAGATATCGCGCAGCTCAGTGGAGATAGGGGTTCCGGTTTCGTCAGTACCGCAGCTGCCGGACAGCACGTTGATGTAGATCTGATCGTGTGCCAGAATGTGGTTGATGGAATTGCCGGTGCTGCCGTTCCGTTCGGCTTTCAGGGATATGTAGCCCTGACCGTCGACCACACCCGTGATGATAGCGCCTTCAAAAGCGCCGGGGTCAAGCGGTTCCAGCGAGAACACATTCAGCGGAAACAGCGAGCAGATCACCATCAGGCTCAGCAGGATTGCCATCATGCGTTTTGTAATGGTTTTCATTGGATTTTCCTCCGTTCTTTTCTGATTTTAGAATTGCCGGGTCTTTTGCTGTTTTATGTCTATTTCGGAGCAGGAGTATTACCGAAATAGCTGAATAACAATGGGTACAATACCCATAATACATTATCATTGTACCACTAAAATACTGAAAAATCAATATAATTGAAGGTAAACATCAGACATTCTTGCTATTTTTTATCTTTATTGTTGACAGTTTTTCGTATTTACGAATCAAGGCTATTCAGCACGCAAAAGTATGGACGCTGTTTTTGGTACCGGTTTTAGTGAATAATATTTAAAAGCTCTGCTTAGAGCGAGCAGAGCTTTTGATTTTGTAAAGATAATTTATTCACATTTGCAGCTTAGTATTTCAAAGATTATTCTTTATCCATTTCACCGTTAAATATTTTAGCAACATACAAACCAGTACCCATAACAGTTCCGCGTTGTACGATACCCGAGCCGAACCGACCCCGAATTGAATCGAGAGTTTTGTCGAGCTTTTCATCACGCTCGTTGTTAAGTTCTATGGTTTCGTTGAACAGCGACATCTGAACCCCCGATGTTTTGTCTTTTGAAAGATTAGAAAGCGTAATGCTTATAAGTCTTAACGGTTTATGATTGCGCCACATCTCAGATAGCAGCTTTTTCGCGGTTTCGTATACAGCCTTCGTAGTATTGACCGGAGAATTCAGTTGACATTGGTGCGATTTTTTTTTGAAATCGAGAAAACGGATAGTAACCGATACGCTGAAAGCCATTGCGCCGTCACTTCTCATATGACGCGATACGCTGTCCGATAGTGCCAGAAGGATAGCGTGAGCAGTCTCATCCGTTTTTACGTCATCCTCAAGTGTAACGGAGTTTGAATAGCTCTTTGCTTCCTCGCGTTCTGCTCTGACGGGACTGTTATCAATTCCGTTTGCGTAGTTATGGCATTGCAGACTCATTTTATCGCCTAAAACTGAACGCAGTGCCTTAACATCGTAAGCCGCCAGCTCACCGATTGTGCGTATTCCAATATCTGTGAGCTTTTTTGTCGTTGAGCTGCCGATAAACAGCAACTCGCCGACTGCCATAGGCCACAGCTTTGTCGAGATTTCATCCGGAAACAGAGTGTGTACTTTGTCTGGCTTTTCAAAATCACTTGCCATCTTAGCGCACAGCTTATTCTCACCTATACCGACATTGACCGTAAATCCGAGCTCGTTTTTGATTTTGTCTTTTATTTCATACGCCAAAGCCATAGGATCGGGGTAAACGAGTCCTGTTCCGGAAAAATCAAGAAAGCACTCGTCAATTGAGAACTCCTCAACTACAGGAGCGTATGAACGACATATATCCTTGAACGCCCTTGAGCATTTGGAGTAGAGATTGAAATCGGGCGGGGCGATTACGAGTGAGGGACATTTTCTGAGTGCCATGCTTATTGGCTCACCTGTTTTGATATTAAACTTTTTAGCTGGTATAGATTTTGCCAACACAACGCCTCTCCTGCTTTCGGGATTCCCGCCGATGGCTGACGGAATAAGCCGTAAATCATCCTCGCCGTTTTGAACGCGCCGAGTAGCTTCCCAAGAGAGAAACGCGCTGTTGACGTCTATATGGAAAATCAATCGTTTCATAATAAAATAAAGTTATAAATTGTGTTTGTGTTAAAAAGGAGGATATATACTCTTCCGACTGTACAAAGTTCGCCGGCTACTATTCTTTTTTGGCTTGCAAAAACATTATGATCATCCAAATATACATGCAGGTCTTTGGTAACATCAACATTCCGATCAACGGAAATGCCTGTGAGAACAAAACGACCGGAAGATAGAACAAAAAGCTTAGCGTCACAGCCAGCCATATCCATTTGAATGTTTTGTCTTTTTTTGCCGACTTAAACCACAGAATAACCGTTATTATACCGATCACGGCAAACGGAATATTTCTTATGATTCCCCACAATAAAGAAGGCTCCTCGCTTATCCACCCATTCTGCGGAAAAGCGCACAACGTTATGCGACAAATGCTGAGAGCCCAAACTGTTATCAGCAAAGGCTTTTCACCTTTAATTTGATACTGCTCACGTCGCGCGTACTCCATTAGAAGATAGAAAACCGTCATTGTAACGGATGTGATCAGCTTGCCGATACCAAGCGGCACGGTGTAATCACCGCTTAACCAATAATTCAATACTCTTGGTACAAGATGGAATGCATCGCCGCAGCCAAGCAGCAAAGTCATCAATCCATAATACCGTATCTCCTTCTTGCATTTAAAGCTTTTCAATAACTGGAATCCACTGATGATAGCAAAAATCAAGTAACAAATATCAAAAATACTTTCAGGCAACGCCGGCATTAATTTCATACTCATTCACCTACACTCTCTTTTTTTCAGAATCAGAATCTGTTTTTCCTGTCTGTCATTCTTATTATGTGATACTTAGTGGAATAAGGGCTCCGACACGTGTACTGGTTCATTTTATAGTCTTTACCGAAAAAGCTCTTAAAGCATCTGTGTCATCAGTTGTATGTCGCTGTAAAACAAAACGCCTGGTATTTAGTTTAATTGTTCTATTCATATTCATTACCCAAATAATTCAGCATGTAAATACATATCTCTTTAATCTGTCAAACGCCTCGAGCACAAGTGAATAGGGAAGGGCAAGGTTCATACGGATTCCCCAAGAATCATGGAAGGGCGCGCCTTGCTGCCACGCTACGCCGATATCCCAGCCCTTTTGTATCAGCTCATCAATTGTTATATTATTCTTTTTGCAATATTTCTCACAATGAAGGAACAGCATATATGTACCCTCGGGCTTGCTTACCTCGATTCCGTCAAATTCGTTTTGTATTGTGTCGCAGGCGTAATTGATGTTTTAGGAAAGCACCTGACACAGCTCGTTTACCCATTGATAGCCTTCGTCCTTATACGCTCCGATAAGTGCATGCATAGACAGAACATTCATTGAATTGTAATGCGTCATATCCGACTGCCTGTTCATCCTGTCACGCAGATACTTGTCGTAAATAATATGATAGCTGCCGATAAGTCCTGCTAGGTTAAAGGTCTTGCTCGGCGCATAAACAGCAATTGTGCGCTTTTTCGCGTCATCGGAAACGCTTTGTGTAGGTATATGTTTATTGCCGTTTAAAAGGATATCCGACCAGATTTCATCGGAAACAACTATGCATTGATTGTCTCTGAAGATTTCCATAGCCTTTTTCAGCTCATCGCGTTCCCATACTCTGCCACAGGGATTGTGCGGACTGCAAAGGATAACAAGGTGGATATTGTTCTTCTTTATCCTCCTGTCCATATCCTCGTAATCCATCCGCCACACGCCATTTTTGTCCTTTTTAAGCGGACTTAGCTCGGCGACTCTGCCTGTATTTTTTAAGACGAGACTAAAGCCAATATATGTCGGGCTATGCAACAGTATCTTTTCACCGGGTGCGCTAAATGCCTGAATTGCCGTACTGACACATCCGAGCACACCATTTTCATAACCGATATTTTCTTTCGCTAAACCACTTACGCCGTTGCGTTCCTTTTGCCAACGGATGATCGAATCGAAGTATTCATCTGTTGCCAGATAATAACCGTATGCAGGATGTTCGGCTCTTTTGATGACAGCCTTCGGGATGGACGGCACAGTCGCAAAATTCATATCCGCTACCCACATCGGAATAGCAGAAAAACCGTTTTTCGGCTTTGTGGGGACGACAGCCCAGTCTACACCCGCGCCAATTGCGTCAACAGCAAGAGCGTCCTTTCCGCTGCGATCCATAATCGTTTCAAAATCATATTTCATAACTATGTTCTCCGTTTTCTTCTATTTAACATTTTTCATAACCTTTGTGCCGAGCGAAATAAAGAATATCGCGGCAAGTATCAGAACGATCAACCCCACAAAAGGATTCCACAATCCTAATAATGCACTCAGTGCCGGCGATATCGTCGTAAGCGCGATCACCTTTGCAAGCTGTATCATATACTTCTTTTCATTCTTCGGCTTGAAAGATACCCTCGCTCTGAGCGGAATCATTCTATAATTCTTGAACAGCGCCATCAAACCTGCATATATCAACAATGCTACAGAGAAAGCAGCCATCAAAATCGAAAAACCGTATTCCATAATCACACTCCGACATATTCTGTAAGCTATTGATTGTCCCCTGAATCCGTAAAAACAAGAAAGAGCAAAACTTTGTATCAATTATAACACAAATTGAGGACTTTTTCCAGCATTAATGCTTACGGGCAGCGTGACGCTGCGCCCTATTTCGCGCACTTGAGTTTTTATTGCTGCCTACCTTGTTGGCACGCGTACAAACTTGGTTTATTATACCTCTCCTTCCGCGCCGCACGCCCGAAGGAAGTGCCCTTGGGGTACCGCACATGGCGGCGCTTTACGCTGGTTTGGAGTGCAGGCGAAAAAAATTGTCTCTTCTACTTGGTGTGCCACATTAAATAACGTTACTTACACCTGTTTTAAAACTCCCAGAAATATTTTACACCAACTACACATTTTGGTGCGACGAGGAAATGTTTTTCGAATTGTTTTTTGATTGTAATCACAGCTTCAGGTATATTGCATTTTTGAGTTTCACGGATTCAGTTATCTTGTTTAGTTTTCAGATTCATGAATGTTATTTACCGATCCTGCTCCGGGTATTGCAGAATTGCATCTATACGGCGCAACGACGCAAGCGCAGTTTGAGGTTGATACGGAGCATCCTGCCGATACAAGCTTGGACGCGCTCACAGCAATCAGCCCCGACGATATTCATGCGACCGATACCGATATGACCGAGAATCTTGCCGCTTACGGTCTGGAGTATAAAGGCTCTATGCTGGTATGCCGAACAACGACCCTGATCAGTCACTATTACAAGATCGTCGATCAGGACAAGTTCGATTTGGTGAAGAACGCTATTACCATTGACGGCGTGCTTGTTCAGTACAAAGAGAAAAACGGTGAGATCTACTTTGAGATCAAGGACGTCGCTGCCGCTGACCTAGACGCCGATTATACGCTGAAAATCGGCACGAACGAGTATAAGTATTCCTCTATGCATTACGCAAAGCGCGTTCTGCAATATGAAAGCGAGGGCACAACGATGTGGAACCTTGTTACCGCACTCTATTGGTACAATCAGGCGGCAAATACCTACTTTGGCAGATAAGGAGGACAACATGATTGAAAAAGAAAAATACGAACAGGCTGAATTTGTATTATCGAGTTTTAAGCCGAGGACGTACTTACAACCTCCGATCCGCTTGACGATGAAGAAAGCAGATACGAAACGCCGAGATATTGAGTAAGGGTTAATCAGGCAGAAGAAGAACGAATACTTTTGTTTTTCTTCTGCCTTTTCTCCGGACTTTCAAAAAAATATGGCATGTTGTTGAACTTGGAAAAGCAGGTAACAACATTGATCACACCGTAATACCTATACTACGGCAATATGGGGTGGATGTTTATTTGCTCCCATAGAACAGGGGCTTAATCATGTAAAGGCGCAAAAAAATAAAAGGTATAGAAAACTATACCTTTTATAAAAATGGAGCGGATGACGAGGCTCGAACTCGCTACCTCAACCTTGGCAAGGTTGCGCTCTACCAGATGAGCTACATCCGCATGTTTTATTCTTTTGCCGTCCTCCTGACGACTTTTATATTCTATCACAGAGTATTGTTATTGTCAACACTTTTTTAAAAAAAGTTTTAAAAACAGGCGGAGTGCCTTCGCGGTCACTTCGCGCACTGTAGTCGGTGTTACCTCTGACTTGTTGGCACGCATACAAATTGGGTTTATTATACCTCTGTTTCCGCGCCGTGGTGCAGACTAAGAGGGACAATAAAATAAGCTCGTATGCGTGCCAATATGGTAGGGGTAATACCAATTAGATTGCGCGAAATAGGGTGCAGTGTCACGCTGCCACTACGCCAATATTATCAAAAATCCATACACGTCACGCTGCCGCTGTCATCCGCGTTAGTGTAAAATATTTCCGGGAGTTTTAAAACAGGTGTAAGTAACGTAATTTAATGTGGTACACCAAGTAGAAGAGACTATTTTTTTGCCTCCACTCCAAACCAGCGTCAAGCACCGCCCTGTGCGGTACCCCAAGGGCACTTCCTTCGAGCGCGTGGCGCGGAAGGAGAGGTATAATAAACCAAACTCGTACGCGTGCCAATAAGTAGAGAACACAACCAAACCGAGTGCGCTAATTGACACCAGCGGCACGCCGGACGGTTAGTGTTGATTTTTGGGGTGCATTATGATATAATGCGACTGTAATCAAATAATAAATATAAGGAGTTGTTTAAAACATGAGATTTCCAAATGCCGCAAAAGGTATCAGTAAAATCTTTACAGCTGAAATTCTTCAGCTCATCACCGTGTTGACCGGAGGTGCGATTGCTGTTTTAGGTGTTCTGTATTCTGACAGCATGATAATCAACGGTTTTACAGCTGATGTCTTGGCGATAACTATTCTTAGCCTTGCAGCTTTTACTGCTGTTTTTGGTATTATTGCATTTATTCTGAAGATCATAGGTTTTATCCAGACTGCCCGCGATGAGTCCTTTTTCAGAGGCGTTATCTGGCTTACAATCATAAGTATAGCAGTTTCTGTTGTTGCCGGGATCTTTTCCAACGACTGGTTCTGGAACAATCTTGCCAACACTGTTAATGGTCTTTTTGGATTTATTACCTCTATTCTTGTCGTTTTGGGCATTTCGCGTATGGCATTTACGCTCAATGATCAAAAGGTAATAGCTACCTCGGGTACTCTGTTAAAGACAATTATTGGTATAGGTGTTCTTTCGCTTGTTGCAAGGTTGTTCTCGATCTTCCTTCCGCTGTATTTGGGCGAGGTTATTATTATTGGTCTTGCTTGTCTTGCAGTGGTTCTTGAGATAGTAAGATATATTCTTTACCTTGTATTGCTTTCAAGGGCAAAGAATATGCTTAATGAGTAACAGCTATCAAATCGGGAAATAATAAAAGCCGTATAAAACCGTCATAAACCTCTGCAACACAAAAAAACACATAAAATTATTACCTCCGGTGATCAAAAAGCCGGAGGTCTTTTTTTGTTTGGAGTTGGGAGTGATGGGGTAGGAGTGAGGAGTGTGGAGTTAGGAGTGTGGAGTTGGTCAGGATTGCGGAGTTAAAGGTTAAACGATGAAGATCAAAATTTGGATGATTTTGGTCAAAGTCTATTGATTTTATCAACATTTTGCAAAGAATTGTAAAATATACTTGCATTCACACTACAAATGTATTACAATATAAAGTGAATATAATAAGGCGCGTGTCTTTATCAAAATAAATATCGGAGGGAATGTTATGTCAGTTTTTAAGTGTAAGATGTGCGGCGGCTCTCTGGAGATCAGCGAGGGTATGAAGGTCTGCGAGTGCGAATACTGCGGTACGACCCAGACTGTCCCCAGCCAGAAGGACGAAAATATCCAGGCGCTTTTCAACCGCGCGAATATCCTGCGCATGAAGAGCGAATTCGACAAGGCGGAGCAGCTCTACGAAAAGATAATCCAGAATTCGCCCGATGAGCCTGAGGCTCACTGGGGACTTATCCTTTGCAAATTCGGCATTGAATACGTTGAGGACCCCGCCACCTTCAAGCGCATACCAACCTGTCACAGAACGTCCTTTGATTTCATAATCGCGGACGATGATTATAAGGAGGCTCTGCGCTGCGCCGATTCCGTTCAGCGTGATATTTACGAGCGCGAGGCAAGGGAGATCGACCGCCTGCAAAAGGAGATACTTGCCCTTTCAGCAAAGGAGGAGCCTTACGACGTTTTCATCTGCTACAAGGAGAGCGACAACGGCAGCCGCACCCCCGACAGCGCTATTGCCAATGATATTTACTATCAGCTGACAAACGAGGGCTTCAAGGTGTTCTATGCTGCGATAACCCTCGAGGATAAATTGGGTTCCGCCTATTAGCCTTGCATTTTTGCGGCTCTGAACAGTGCAAAGGTCATGCTTGCTATCGGCACAAAGCCCGAGTATTTTAATGCTGTGTGGGTCAAGAATGAGTGGTCACGTTTCCTCAAAATGATGAAGAAAGACCGCATAAAGCTGCTTATCCCCTGCTATAAGAATATGGACGCTTACGAGCTGCCGGAGGAGTTTGCGCATTTGCAGGCGCAGGATATGGGCAAGATCGGCTTTATCAATGATATTGTGCGCGGTATCAAGAAGGTCATTGTCAAGGACGAGCCGAAGCATGCGGCTGCAAAAGTACCAGTAAGTACTGATGCCCCGTCTGTCAACCCGACAGTTAATTCACTATTAAAGCGTGTTTTTATTTTTCTTGAGGACGGCGACTGGACAAGTGCTAACGAATACAGCGAAAAGGTGCTTGACCTTGACCCAGAAAACGCCATGGCTTATCTTGGAAAGCTGATGGCGGAGCTGAAGGTAAGAAAGCGTGAGAATCTGAAGAACTGTGCAGAGCCGTTTGATGGCAGCAGCAATTATAAGAAGATCATGCGGTACGGTGACGACAAGTTTAAATCGGAAATGCAGGGGTGTATTAAATATATAAAAGAGCGTAATGAAGAAGCCCGTCTTACAGGCATATACAACAGCGCTGTCAACGCGAAGAAAACTGCAAGAAGCGAGAAAGAATGCAAAGAAGCAGCAGATATATTCAAAACGATACCGGGCTTCAAGGACTCTGATGCGCTTGCGAAGGAGTGTCTTGAAAAAGCGGAGATTTACCGTAAGGACGAGATTTACAGCTCAGCACGTTCCATGATGAATAAAAATACGGTAAGCGACTGTGAAGCAGCTATTGTAGAATTCCGCAAGATTACCGATTGGAGAGATGCAGACGAGCTGATCAATACCTGCCGGATTACAATTGAAGAAATAAAGACAAAGGAAGAACAAAAACAAATTGCCGCCGCAAAAGCCGCAAAGAAGCGGAAAAAGATCATTGCAATAATAACGACAATTACTGTGGTTTGTGTTGCATTTGCCATCGTGCTGGTAACGGTTATCATACCTGAAAGCAAGTACAATGCGGCGATAAATCTTTATAATGAAGGCAGGTATGACGAAGCAATAGCCGCATTTGAAGCGATGAATGGCTATAAGGATAGTGTGACGCAGATAGAAGAGTGTAAATATGGGAACGCAGTTTCTTTGATGAAAGCAGGAAATTATACTGAGGCTATTACTGCATTTGAAGCGATGAATGGCTATAAGGATAGTGTGACGCAGATAGAAGAGTGTAAATATGGGAACGCAGTTTCTTTGATGGAAGCAGGAAATTATACTGAGGCTATTACTGCATTTGAAGAGATGAATGGTTACAAGG
>JAHKXX010000304.1 GCA_020627425.1 bacterium | reverse complement strand
TTTATCCTTGCCGAGAAGCTCGGTAAGCTTATCGGTAAAGCCCTTTGTAGCAGCATCAAGAGCCTCATGCTGTACAAGCTGGCATATACCGATGTTGTAAACCTTGTCGCTGTCTGTCTCTGTGCTTGCAGTGCTCTCTGTATTTGCTGTGCTCTCTGTATTTGCTGTGCTCTCTGTATTTGCTGTGCTCTCTGTGCTGCTTGAAGCAGTGTCTGCTGTGCTGCTTGTCTTAGCGCCTTCGCCGCCCTGACAGCCGCTGAGAACGCCGAGAGAGAGAACAACAGCAGTAAATGCTGCTGCAAATCTGGTTTTATTCATGTTTTTCATACATAATTCTCCAATCTTTGAATATGAGATTTGTACACTGTATTTTAAATGTACACACAATACTTTAACATAACTTTTTTAATTTGTCAATTCAAAGTGCTAAATTATTTCCCGGCCCGGTGCCCGGGCTGTCGATTCGCGCACTGTAGTTGGTGTTACCGACGACTTTGTTGGCACGCGGTCGAGTTGGTTTTATTATACACTATCTTCCCGTAAATACAGCAATTTCAGCCGGAGTCTGACCGGACTCCGGCTGAAATCAAGTAGGCTCTTCTGTTTTTTCGGAAATATCTTCAGACTCCCGGGGAAAATCATCACTGTCATCTTCAGGCTGGGGATCACGGGTCATGATCTCACACTCGGTGCTGTCTGACAGATACTCGTCCACCAAAGCCGTATCTGCCGGCATAACCGGCTCCTCTTCCGGAGTCTCAGGCGGAATTTCTTCCGTTGTCTCAGGGTCCTGCTCGTCATCAGGCTCGTCTATGACTTCGTTTAAAAAAACCATTGATTTTTTCTTATAGAAGTACACAACGATCTCTGCGCTGCCAAGCTCCTCTATATAGTCAAGCACGTAGTCGTCAAGCTCTATATAATACTTGTCCTCTATCTTTGTGAGACAGGGTACATATTCGTCTGCCTCTACTATGCCCCACTCCCCTTCTACGGTATCGACCACAGTAGTAAAGGCACTCCACTTGTTGCGGCGCACACGGTTTATATCTATAATAACGGGTATCTCTACAATAAAAAATCGTGCAATCACAGGCAGTACTATCATCATAGCCGGAGTTATAACAACCCTCAGCACGACAATTCCGTGTATAAGAGCACCCCACCAGAACGACAGCCAGTCGAGTATTCCGTCGGTTTTATGGACGCTCGCAAGAAGCGCGGCATAAAGCGCTCCCACTACTATCGGTACGATAATAAAAAGGAGTTTTTCTTTTGCCTCGCTCTTTTTGATCTCGGAAATCAAAAACTTTTTTTCAGTTGTAGATAGATTTTCCGTTTTCATAATGTTTTCGCCCTGTCATTTGTTATGCCGTTGTTTTTTCATCTTCGCCTGTTGATGAGTCGGTATCGGCTTTTTCCGTTTTTTCAACACTTACGGGTACAGAGATAACCTCGGAGTCCTCTGTATCGTCGTCTCTTTTGTATCCGCAGCCCTCGGCGTTACAGAAGAGAGTTGGCTTTTTGCCCTTCTTCTTGAACAACACACTGCCGCAGTTTGGACAACGCTGCTCTGTCGGCTCATACCATGAGATAAAATCACAGTTAGGCCAGTTAGAGCAGCCGTAAAACACTCTGCCTTTTTTTGTATTTCTGACAATTACATCACCGTCGCACTTTGGACAGGGAACATTGATCTTATTGATTATCTTTACTATATTTTTACAGTCAGGGTACCCCGAGCAGGCAATAAACTTTCCGAAGCGTCCGTACTTAACTACCATGGGCTTGCCGCATTTGTCGCAGATGAGGTCTGTTTTATCCTCCTCAAGCTGTATTTTTACGCCCTTCATTTCCTCCTTGGCAGCCTTCAGGGTCTTGTCAAAGTCCCCGTAAAAATCAGCAAGAAGTTGATCCCAGCTATACTGTCCTTCCTCTACCGTATCAAGGTCGTGCTCCATCTGGGCGGTAAACTTTACGTTTACTATCTTTGGAAAACGATTCTCCATAAGCTCGGTAGTCACCTCTCCAAGCTCGGTCGGGAACAGGGTCTTGTTCTGTCTTTTTACATATCCGCGTGAAGTAATGGTGCTGATGGTAGCGGCATATGTGGACGGTCTGCCTATACCGTATTCCTCAAGAGCCTTGATAAGAGTCGCCTCTGTATATCGTGCAGGCGGCTGGGTAAAATGCTGGTTCGGCACGATCTCCTTTGTACGGAGAGCCATACCGTTTTCAAGCTCGGGGAGCTGTGATTCCTTTTCGGTATCCGTGCTGTCACTGCCCTCAACATAAAGAGCGGTATAGCCGTCAAAGCTTACATGATAGCCTGATGCCTTGAAGATATATTTTCCTGCGGCAATATCTGCCTGTGTGGTTTTTTGTACGCAGTCAGCCATCTGGCTTGCAAGAAATCTTTCCCAGATAAGCTTATAAAGCTTGTACTGGTCACCGGTAAGACTGGACTGTATTTTTTTTGGCTCCAGCGTAACGTCCGTCGGTCTGATAGCCTCGTGTCCGTCCTGAGCATTTTTTCCTGCTTTAAATCTGCGCGAACCGCCGGAGGGAAGATATTTATCGCCCCATGTGCTCCTGATAAAGCTCTCGGCAGCCGACAGGGAATCCTCCGAGAGTCTGAGGGAGTCTGTTCTCATATAGGTAATAAGACCCACTGCTCCCATTCCGCTTATCTCTACGCCCTCATAAAGCTCCTGAGCGACCTTCATGGTACGCTTTGCCTGAAAGCCGAGCTTTCTGGATGCATCCTGCTGCAGGGTAGAGGTTATAAACGGAGGCGCGGGATGGCGGCGGCGTGTGCCGTGCTTCACCTTTGTCACTGTGGGTGTTTCGTTTTCTATTGCTGAGAGTATATCGTCAGCCTGCTTCTTGTTTTCAATTTTTATTTTACCGCCTTCATCGCCGTGGAATGAGGCTGCAAAAGCCTTACGACTTCCCTTGGGAATAAATTTTGCGTCTATAGTCCAGTATTCTTCGGGCTTAAAGGCTCTTATTTTCTTTTCGCGGTCTACTATGATACGCACAGCCACCGACTGCACCCTGCCCGCGGAAAGTCCCTTTCTTATCTTTTGTGATAAAAACGGACTAAGCTTGTAGCCAACAAGACGGTCGAGTATTCTTCTTGCCTGCTGTGCGTTGACAAGATCTATGTCAATTTTTCTTGGCGAAGACATACCGTTTTTTACACCTGTTTTTGTAATCTCGTTAAATGTCACTCTGTTAGTATCCTCCAGATCAAGTCCCAGAAGATATGCCAGGTGCCACGAGATGGCCTCTCCCTCGCGGTCGGGGTCGGTAGCGAGATACACATAGTCACTTTTCTCGGCAAGCTTCTGAAGCTCCTCAGCAAGCTTTTCCTTGCCCTTTATTATCTCGTACTTAGGCGCAAATTTCTTTTTTATATCTACACTCAGACGATTTGGGTTAAGGTCGCGGATATGCCCCATAGACGCAACCACATCGTAATCGCTGCCGAGATATTTTTTTATTGTCTTTGCCTTTGCAGGCGACTCGACTATAACGAGTTTTGACATTGTATTCCCTCCGAAAGCTTTTTTCTTTTTTCTTTTCCCTGTTCTGATACACCTATACGGCTCTTACATATTTTCTGCCGCCGACATTCTTTATTAATCCGTACATTTCAAGCTCGGTAACTGCCGCAAGCGTTTTGTTCGTGGTCAGTCCCGTATGCTCCTTTACATCATCTATATGAATCGGTGTTTCTGAAATTGTATGATACACCGATAAAGCGTTTTCTGTCAACAGTTCCTCGGAAATTTTTTTGTCGGAGGCTTTATTTTTTTCTCTTTTTTCTTTTGATTTGTCGGTTTTAACTATATTGAAAGAATTTTTAACTGCTATTTTGTCATTTTGCACATCGGGTGATTTTTTCTTTTTTTGTTGCTTATTATTATCTTTATCTGTAGTTTTATTCCGTACGGGGGTTTTATCATAAGAAGCAAAAGAACCTTTCCTTTTATCAAGGGAAGCCGGGTTTGATCTGACGACAGAAGTATCGCCATCATTTATCAGTATACTGCTTATAATATTACTGTAGTCGATAACGGGATCATTTTCGTTACGCGACATACCGTAAGCACCAAAAGACTCTTCTGTATCGGACTCTTTTATTGTATTATGATTTTTCGTTTTAGAATATGTGCTGTTCGGATCCGCCTTGTATTTTTTTCCGTACATATGTATCTGCCCTATTCTGTCGGGCAGGGTATTTATGATCTCACCGCTTTTTATTACCTTTATTATACTGTCTGCATCCGTAGCACGAAAGGCTCCCTCGCTGAGCAGCATATTACAGCCGGCATTCACGTCTGAAATATCATCATAAAGAAAAGAGAACAGCGGTTTTTTGCTTTCGATACAATATCTGGCGGTTATCAGCGAGCCGCTGCCAAATCCTGCCTCTATCACTACTGTACAGTCGGAAAGTCCGGATATGATCCGGTTGCGGTGCGGAAATGTGATCCTTGACGGCGGATAAACGGGCGGATATTCACTTATAAGCGCTCCGTTTCTGGTAGCAGCATTTCTCAGATATTTATTGTTTTTCAGATAGGGGTCGGCTATGCCGCAGCCCAGCACGCAGATGGTTATTCCGCCGGAATTGACCGCACCGGTATGCGCCTGCATATCTATACCGTTTGCACCGCCGCTGATAACTACAACGCCTTTTTTTGAGAGATCGACAGCAAGATTATAAGCATTATCACTGCCCAGAGTAGTACAATTTCGTGTGCCGACCATAGCGACATGGAGCCTGTCCTGATCCGGCAGACTGCCCTTGACATAGATAACGACAGGCGGCGATTTTATTTCGGCAAGTCTTTTTGGATATCTTCGGCTTCCGAAGGGTATCACGGTAATACCGTATTTTTCACAATCTTCAAGAATTTTTCCGGCTTGGTCAAAATTCCTTTCTTCTATCCTGTCAAGCTCGCGCTGAGTAAATACTCTGTATGACTTCAGCTTATCGACAGGAACAAGGCTTAACTCATAGGGAGAGCCAAAATATTCGATTATCTTTTTAAATCTTCGGTTTTCCGCACCGAGACAGCACTGTAGCCATACCCAGTATAGAATGTCATTCACTGATAAAACCTCCGTCAAGACAGACTGTATAGTAGTATTGCTGCTGCGGCAGCAGCATTCAGCGACTCAGCTCTTCCCCTCATAGGTATTTTGACACGATGGCTGCACGCATTTATAGCCTCATCCGAAAGACCGTTGCCTTCGTTACCTATAAGCATCACTCCGCCGCAGGAAAAATCAACATCCCTTATGCTTCCCGCATCGTGAGGAGTGGACGCATAGGTGCTGATACCGCGGCTATTCAGCTCTGATACAAATCCCGGCAGATCGTCACAAATAAGCACAGGCAGCCGAAACACTGCTCCCATACTTCCGCGCAGTGTTTTTGGCGAATATATATCGCAGCAGCCGCCGGACAGTATCACCCCATCAATACCAAGTGCCTCTGCGGTACGCAGTATAGTACCCATATTTGACGGATCCTGTATGTTTTCAAGAGCAGCATATTTTCCGCCGGGCTTGACATCAAATTTTATGTCCGGAATATCAAAAATACACATTACTCCCTGAGGCTCCACTGTGTCTGATATTTTTTTATACAGCTCTATGCTTATTTCAAACGATCTCTGCGAATCGGTGAGTATCCGATCAAATCTGTCGTCGTATTTTTTTGACGCTTCATCAGTATATAGCAGTACAGACGGTCTGACTCCCGAAATGACCGCATCGCTGCAAAGTCTCAGACCCTCGCATACAAAACGGGAAGTCTTTCTCCTGTAACGAGAGCTGTTGATCAGCTTTACGGCATCCTTTATTATATCGTTATCTCTGCTTGTGATCATTTATTCCTCCGTCCGCCCTTTTTGAAGTATTCGTTACACTCTTTATTGATTAGCGCGGCTGTCTCTGAGATAGTCAGTCCCTCTTCGGATATAACTATATCCGCATATTTTTTATAAAGAGGCTTTCTCTCATCGTAGAGTTCTCTCAAAGTCTGTCCAGGGCGCATATACACTCCGCGTTTTTTCAGATTGCCGAGTCTTTTTTTGATAGACCTGTAGGGAAGCTTAATATAGACGATAACGCCTATATCTTTAAAATGCTTCATAGCGTCCTTACCGTATACAACGCTGCCGCCGGTTGCGATAACAGTATTTTCTGTATTGATCTCTGAGTTGATCCTGTTTTCTGTTTCGGCAAAGCTCTCAAGTCCATCCTGATCTATAATATCGCAAAGAAGTCTTTTTTCACTTTCCTGTATCAGCAGATCGGAGTCCGTAAAGCGGTAACCGCGTATCTTTGCAAGAACTATTCCTACCGTACTTTTACCGCAGCCGGGCATTCCGATCAGTATTATATTTCTGTTTTTCATTTTCTTTTCCTTTTTAAAAAAGCACCTAAGTACAAAGCTTAGGTGCATAGTTTTAATTAATTAAGAGCAGCCTTTGCCTTTTCAACAAGAGCTGTAAAAGCCTCGGGATCAGCGATAGCGATCTCTGAGAGCATCTTTCTGTTAAGTGTTATGTCAGCCTTCTTGAGACCGTTCATAAAAGTAGAGTAGTTTGTGCCGTTTGCCTTGCAGCCCGCAGATATACGTGTGATCCAGAGTCTTCTGAAATCTCTCTTTCTCTGCTTACGACCGATATAAGCGTAGTTGCCGCTTTTCATAACGGCTTCCTTAGCCATCTTGAAATGCTTGCTCTTTGCGCCCCAATAGCCCTTAGCGAGCTTTAAAACCTTTTTTCTTCTCTTGCGTGTTGCCAACGCACCCTTTACACGTGCCATTTTATATACCTCCGTTAATACTTGTTATCATACGAAAAAATCAGAATTATTTGTAAGGAATAAGTCTCTTTACTGCTGCTACATTTGTCTTATCGGTAGTTACAGTCTTTCTGAGACCTCTCTTACGCTTTGTAGTCTTTTTGTTGAGGATATGTGACTTGTTAGCGTGCGCTCTGATTACCTTTCCGTTTTTTGAGAGCTTAAAACGCTTTTTAGCTCCGCTGTGTGTCTTAATCTTTGGCATAATTAAGAACCTCCTTGATTTTTTTATTTATTTGTTTTCGGTGCAAGGAACATTATCATACTACGTCCCTCAAGCTTTGCAGGCTTTTCGATCGTTGCAAATTCCTGACAAGCGTCTGAAAATTTCTTCATGGTTTCGACGCCAAGCTCCTGATGTCCCATTTCCCGACCTCTGAAGCGTATAGACACCTTTACCTTGTCACCCGATGCTATAAACCTTTGAGTATGTTTTAGCTTGGTGTTAAAGTCGTGGGTATCAATATTCAGCGAAAGTCTGATCTCTTTTATATCAAAAACATGCTGATTTTTTCTTGCCTCTTTTTCCTTTTTTGCCTGTTCGAATTTGAACTTGCCATAGTCGATTATCTTGCACACGGGCGGCTTTGCCTGCGGCGCGATCTTTACAAGGTCAAGGTTTTTTTCCGCAGCCTTATTAAAAGCCTGCGAAAGCGGCATTATACCGAGCTGTGTTCCGTCAGAATCTATGACTCTGACTTCCTTGTCACGAATTTCTTCATTAATCTGAAGTTCCTGCTTGCTAATTGTGAAGCACCTCCAAAAC
>JAHKXX010000303.1 GCA_020627425.1 bacterium | reverse complement strand
GCACTGTCACAAAGCGCCTGCGGCGTAGGTCTGCCGTATTTCGCTAGAATATGCTTTTCAAGCGAGCCGGAGTTTACACCGATACGGATAGGTATATTCCTTCTCCTGCACTCATCGGCTACAAGCTTTACCCTGTCGTCACTGCCTATATTTCCGGGGTTGATCCTTATCTTGTCCACACCGGCAGCAGCCGACTCAAGGGCTATTTTATAATCAAAATGAATATCTGCAACTATAGGTACAGTTACCTCTTTTTTTATAGCAGGTATGAGACGTACCGCATCAAGATCCGGTACGGCGATACGGATAATATCACAGCCTGCGTTCTGAAGCTCTACAGCCTGTGCTACGCTGCCCTCTATATCCGTAGAGGGTATATTAAGCATAGACTGCACGGTAACAGGGGCGTCTGCGCCTATATATATATTGCCGAGCTTTACCTTTTTGGTTTTTCTTCTTTCCACGGCTTTAATTCATCTCCTACTTAATAAAAAGTCTGATAACATCATTTATCGAAATAACGATCATAAACGCAAACAGTAAAACAAGACCTATTGCGTGTATTTTTCCTTCGGTCTCGGGCTTTATCTTTTTTCTTCTTATAGCCTCTATAACAAGAAATACGAACCTGCCTCCGTCAAGCGCCGGCAGCGGCAGAAGGTTTACCACACCAAGGTTAACTGTAATTATCATCATAACATAAACAAGGTTTTCGAGTCCGTCTAAAAAGCTTCTTTGCAGACCCGTCGCGGCAGCCTCGGATATTGCACTGGTCATACCTATAGGACCGGCGACATCGTTCAGACCGAACTGTCCCGTAATAAGACCGAAAAGGCTTGCCCAGACCATCTTGACGGTTGACCATGTGGATTTAAAGGTCTGAGCCAAAAGGTTTCCGAAATTGTTCTCTATCGGTTCCACACGGAAGTCTATCTGTATTATTTCATTATCGTCCTTCTTTACGGTAGCAAATTCGACCTTGTCAAGGTCTACCCACTTGCCGTCACGTATAACGGTCATTGTCATTTTATTTGATTTTGCCGTTGCAAAGGAATAGCTGAGGTCGGTCGAAGTCACTATACCATAGCCGTTTACTCTTTTTATCTCATCGCCGATCTGCAAAGATTCTGAAGATTTTGCGTCCTCTGTAAATTCGGCAACTGTAGTCGAAGCAAAGTTTTTGTTTGGTATAAGTATTATGAACATAAGAACTATACCGAGAATAATATTCATTGTAGCTCCGGCAACAACTATTATCATTCTTTTCCACACCGGTTTGTTTCCAAACGCACGACTGTCGCTGCTGTCCTCATCCTCGCCCTCCATAGCACAAAATCCGCCTATAGGAAAAAGCCTGAGAGAATACAGAGTTTCGCCTTTTTGGAATTTTATTATCTTAGGCCCCATACCTAAGGCAAACTCGTTCACCTTTACGCCCGAAAGCTTGGCTGTTATGAAGTGTCCGAGCTCGTGAAGAAAAATAATAAGCTCGAACAACAGAATACCTATGATTATTAAAAGTGCGGCTTCTATTGTTACCAACTCCTTAGTGCTATCTGTTTACGCGTTTCCTTGTCCGCGTTAAGTATATCTTCAAGAGAGATGTCGGTCTTATTGCCGTTAAATGAACCAAGACTCTCACTGACTATCCCCGGTATATCCAAAAAGCCTATCTTCTCCTTCAGGAACAGGGCTACGGCAGCTTCGTTCGCTGCATTTGCTACAGTCGGATACAGTCCTCCGCGACGAAGCGCCTCGCGGCACAGAGAAAGACATTCAAAGGTCTCATAATCGGGCTTATAGAAGCTAAGTCCGACTATCTGAGAAAGATCCAAGGCACCTGCCGGTGAGGGAAGTCTTTCGGGATATGTAAGAGCATATTGTATCGGGATACGCATATCCGCAGTACCGAGCTGGGCAATAACAGCATTGTCCTTTAGCTGTATCATAGAATGGATAATACTCTCACGATTTATAAGAACATCTATATCTTTGTCCTCTACATCAAACAGCCATGACGCCTCTATAACCTCAAGGCCCTTGTTCATCATTGTAGATGAATCAATGGTTATCTTTGCTCCCATACTCCAGTTTGGATGTGTAAGTGCCTGCTTGACGGTAACGTTTTTAAGCTCTTCCTTTGTTTTTCCGAAAAATGAGCCTCCCGATGCGGTAAGAATGATCTTCTTTACGGAATTTTCGGGGCAGCCCTGGAGACACTGAAATATTGCGGAATGTTCACTGTCGACCGGATAAAGCTTTACACCCTTTTCCTTAACGCGGGACATAACTATACTTCCGCCTGCCACTAAGGTTTCCTTGTTAGCAAGAGCAAGGTTTTTTCCTGCGTCTATTGCAGACAGAGTAGGCAGAAGTCCGGCTACTCCGACGATCGCGTTGAGTACGGTATCTGCTTCCTCTATACGGGCAGCTTCCTGTATACTTTCTTCACCTGAAAGAACTTCGGTATCGGTATCGGCAACAGCTATTTTCAGAGCCTTTGCCGCGTCTTTATCAACAACACACGCGATCCGCGGATGGAGCTGCCTTATCTGCTTTTCAAGTATATCTATTCTTTTGTTTGCACTAAGAGCACAGACTTTTATACCGTGCATTTTTGCAACGTCTATAGCCTGTGTACCTATAGAGCCTGTTGAGCCAAGTATAGAAATGTTTTTCGTCATAGATTTACACTTCCCGTTAAAAATTAAGAACAGGTAAATATTTAAAAAATATCATCAAAAACGGAGAAACAAACACAACGCTGTCAAACCTGTCAAGTACTCCTCCGTGACCGGGGATCAGGTTTCCGTAGTCCTTTATATCAAATGTTCGCTTTACCAGCGAGAAGGACAGATCACCGAGTATTGACAGCACTGAGCCTATAAGAGCCGCGGCGGCAAGATTAAGATAATTGACCTTTACACCGGTATACACCCACTGTGAAAAAATAAAGCCCACAAAGCAGGTAACAAGTACGCAGACAACTGTTCCGCCGATAGCGCCTTCTACTGTTTTTTTCGGACTGATATTCGGACAAAGCTTATGCTTGCCAAAAAAGGTTCCCGTAAAATATGCGCCTGCGTCGGCAAGCCACGGAAGTGACAGAGCAACTACAAAGTAAAAGATAGTGTGATCCGTGTCACCGGTTTTCATAATAAGGATAGTATTCAGCGAAACGGTGATTATAAGCGTCATACTGTATATATATGCAAAGTCCATAAAGGTTATTTTTTTATGATTTATAATTGTTGCGGTAAGCATTACTGCTGAATAAAGATACCAGACTAAAAGTCCTAAGTCAAAAATATACAGTATCGGAAACGCAAGAGCGAAAAGAATACTCGGTATACTGAGATCAAGCTTTTTCAGAGTATCAGTAGCGTGAGCAAACTCACCCACGGAAAAAGCACAAACAAGAACTACGAATATATCAATTACTATGTGAAAATATGAGCCTGCTATGATCACGCCGACAAGAAACACTATTCCTACAGCACCCGATATAAGCCTTTTTGCCAATTATCATACACCACCAAATCTTCTGTTTCTTTTGTTAAACTCAATAATAGCTTTGTCAAAATCCTCATTTTTGAAATCAGGCCACAGGGTCTCCGTTGAGTAAAACTCAGAATATGCCGACTGATACAAAAGGAAGTTGCTCAGTCTGTGCTCGCCGCCGGTTCTTATGATAAGATCGGGATCGTGCTGACCGGACGTATATAGGCGTGAGGCTATGGTATCCTCGTTAATATCGTTTACATCAAGCTTTTTATCAAGGACGTCCTGACTGATCATCTTTACGGCGCGGACGATCTCATCACGTGAACCGTAGTTCATAGCTATATTCAGAAGCATACCTTTTCTGTCTTTGGCAACCTCTTCGTTTTCTTCGATCAGCTTTCGCAGTCTGGGCGAAAAACCGCTTTTATCTCCGATAAACACAACCTTGATATCATCATCACGGAAATCCGTGAGTGCGTCTACAAGGTACTGGTCGAATATTTTCATTATAGCGTCTACCTCCTCGGGAGGACGCTTCCAGTTTTCCGTTGAAAAAGCATACAGTGTAAGGATCTTTACACCGCACTTACTTATATATCGTGTTATTTTTCTGAAGGTCTGTGCGCCGTAGGTATGACCGACATATCGCGGCATTCCACGCTTTTTTGCCCATCTGCCGTTTCCGTCCATTATAATGCCGACATGCTCCGGTATATATAATTTATTCTTTTCCATGATTTTAGCTCACACCCCTGTTAATAAAGAACTGACAGCCTGCAAAATAATTGTGGGTTCTTTGTTCCTTGTTGAAGATGAAAAGAAGATGAAAAAATATTTTTGATACAATTTAAAATATACCTCGGCAGAGCTTGTCTGCCGAGATATTCGGTTGTTTATATTTCCATTATCTGTTTCTGCTTTTTTTCCGTAAGCTGTTCTATATTTTTAATATGCTTATCTGTTATGTCCTGTATTTTCTTCTCACCTTGCTTTTGATCATCCTCTGTGATCTCGCTCTTTTTCTTCATAGACTTCAGCTTGTCCATAGCGTCGCGCCTTGCAGCACGGACTGCTACCTTAGCGTCCTCGCCCATTTTTGCAATTTCTTTAACGATCTCTTTACGTCTGTCCTCAGTCAGCGGCGGAAAGATCATTCTTATTGTTTTTCCATCATTCTGAGGGTTGATGCCTATATCAGAGGTCTGGATAGCCTTTTCGATAGCGCGCAGCACAGAGCCGTCCCAGGGCTGTATGGTAAGCGTGCGTGCCTCTGTAACAGAAATGGCAGCAAGCTGATTGACAGCTGTCGGGGTGCCGTAGTAGTCAACACGAATCTTATCAAGTACGGCGGGGTTTGCACGACCGGCACGTATCTCTGAAAATTCGGTTTCAAGGTGATTTACGCATTTTGTCATCTTTTCATCTGCTGATTTTATTACTGTGTTCATAATCTTTTACCTCCGTTATAAATTATTCCTGTTCTACAAGTGTTCCTACATTTTCTCCGCAAACCGCAGATACTATATTTTCGGGTTTTTCAAGACTGAATACTATAATCGGGATACTGTTATCCTTACAAATTGCAGCAGCCGTACTGTCCATTACGCCAAGATCGTTTGTAAGTACATCATGGAAGGAAACCTTGTCATATTTCTTCGCGTCGGGGTTCTGCTTCGGATCCGAATCATAAACGCCGTCTACCATAGTTGCCTTCAGAATAATGTCCGCCTCTATCTCGGCAGCTCTGAGCGCAGCGGCTGTGTCGGTCGAAAAGAAGGGGTTTCCGGTACCGCAGCCGAATACTACGATCCTTCCCTTTTCGAGGTGGCGTATAGCCCTGTTTCTTATATAAGGCTCTGCTACCTGCTGCATTGATATGGCTGTCTGTACGCGCACTTCAAGACCGAGCTGCTCTAAGGCGTCGCAAACACCGAGAGCATTAATGGTAGTAGCAAGCATACCCATATGGTCTGCTCTCGTTCGGTCCATTTTTCCGCTTGAGCGTCCGCGCCAGAAATTGCCGCCGCCGACTACTATAGCTACCTCAACGCCCATATCGTTAAGCTCCTTAATTGGTTCGCAAAATCTGAGTACAGTATCAAAATCTATTCCATGTTTTTGTTCTCCTGCAAGAGACTCACCGCTGAGTTTTAAAAGTACTCTTTTATATTTAGGTTCCATAGTAAAAGCACACTCCCGTTTATTTTAATATTTGATTATCAATAAATATTTTACTATATTATAAGTGGAAATTCAATTCTTATTTTAAAAAAAATACATTCTGCGATCTATATTTTTCACTATTTTGAATAAACAGGCTCGGTTTCTTCTATCTGTTCAGATACCTTGGACAAAAATAAGCGTATTATATCGGTGTATTCTCCT
>JAHKXX010000302.1 GCA_020627425.1 bacterium | reverse complement strand
GTCTTCAGTCTTCAGTAAATTATAAAGTCGGTACACAAAACAGAACAGACAAATATACTCGCCTACACTACAAATCAGCACGAGCGGCGCGTAAGCGCCGTGACGCGGACGGAGAGGTATAATAAACCAAGCTTGTACGCGTGCCAACAAAGTACAGGGCACAACCAACCCGAGTGCGCGAATTGCTCAGCGCGAGCACGCGCCACGCTGCTTGACAGGGATGGAGGGGGGTGATATAGTATGAAGTGTGAAAAGGAGGCGGGAAAATTTGAAAAAGAAGATGGTAGTAGTAGGTGTAAGCGGAAGTATATCGGCATATAAGAGCGCACAGCTTGTCAGTGATCTGGTCAAGAGAGATGTGGACGTCCATACTGTAATGACGAAAAATGCAACTCAGTTTATATCACCGCTTACGTTTGAGGCGTTGACAAAGAATAAATGCCTTGTGGGCGTTTTTGACGAGGATCCGCTCTTTCCGGTACCGCACGTTAATATACCTCAGAGTGCGGACGCTCTTATTGTAGCGCCGGCATCGGCAGACCTTATCGCAAAGGCGGCAAACGGTATAGCAGACGATATGCTTACATCTATGCTTGTTGCGGCTACATGCCCCGTTATAATTGCGCCTGCAATGAATAAACATATGTACCTTAATAAAACAGTACAGCAAAATATAGAAAAGCTGAAAAATAACGGCTGTATTATAGTAGAGCCTGCCGTGGGCAGACTTGCGTGCGACTGCGTCGGAGTGGGTAAGCTTGCGGATACAGATACACTGATAGACAGCGTTATGCTTGCAGCAGAACATAACAAGGATCTCCGGGGACTGAAAATAGTCGTAAGCGCCGGACCTACAGTAGAAGCCATAGACCCTGTACGCTATATTACAAATCGTTCAAGCGGTAAAATGGGCTATGCAATAGCACGCGCTGCCGTAAGGAGCGGAGCCGATACGGTTCTCGTCAGCGGTCCCACTGCACTGAAAACACCGTTTGGAGTAAGAAAAACCTCCGTTACTTCGGCACAGGAAATGTGCGAGGCTGTTACCTCTGAATTCAATGACTGCGATATACTCATAATGGCTGCGGCTGTGGCTGATTATACACCAAAAACCGTGTGCAATGAAAAAATCAAGAAGCAGGACAAAGACAACATTATAGAACTGAAAAGGACTGACGATATTCTGAGGCTTTGCTGCGGGAGAAAACAGCCCGGTCAGGTTGTATGCGGATTTTCTATGGAAACGGAAAACCTTCTTGAAAACTCCAGAAAAAAGCTTATATCGAAAAAATGCGACGCTGTTGCCGCAAACAGTCTCCGTGATGAGGGCGCCGGCTTTGGTACGGATACAAACAAAATAACCGTTATAACGGAAAACAGCGAGATCGCACTTGATATTATGTCCAAGGATGACGCAGCATATAAATTGCTACAAATACTTAAAGATATATATATCAAAAAAAATAAATCTTAAATATCTTTAAGATTAAGTTAAAGAATTGTTTAAGCAAAATGCTAAATTTATTAGCACACTCCGGGGAGAGATAGGTTATAATAACATCATCAAAGAAAATACACATCAGATAAGAAAACGGAGGTTTTTATTATGGATGAAAGAAATTTCGAAAACAGAGAAATGAATATGCACGATAACATCAATACGGAGCCTCAGTCCGCAGCGGAGATAAAACATAACGGCTATGAGGATATAAGCTCTGTGTCACCACAGTATTCCGCACCGAAGCCACAGATACAGACTAACCCGGGATTTGACTCGCGCTATGTACAGCAGCCGCAGTATGCTCAGCCGCAGCAGCCGGGGTATTCCGAATATGACTCGTATCTCTCTTCGTATAACAATCAGCAGTCATATCGCGCAACATCAGCCGGCAGATCTGGCAAGGGTAAAAAAATAGGACTTGTTATCGGTGCACTTGCACTCAGCCTTTGCGTCGGACTCGGAGGCGGTGTACTCGGAGCTACGATGATGGGAAACACAGCTGTTACTCCGAAGAGCAGCGTAACCAACTCGAATTCGCAGAAAACAACCGCATCCACCTCGGACGGAGCCGACTCGGGACTTACGATAGTTCAGTCAAACGAGGACAAAAACGAGCCGACCTCTATAGAAAATGTAGTTAAAAACGTTAAGGATTCCGTTGTGGAAATTACAACCGAAAGCACCTCTTATGATGCGTTCTACGGACAGTATGTATCACAGGGCGCAGGCAGCGGCGTTATAATCTCTGAGGACGGTTATATAGTTACAAACAATCACGTTATAGAGGACGCTTCCACTATAACCGTAAAGACCACGAACGGCAAAAGCTATAAGGCAAAGCTTATCGGCACTGACGAGACCTTTGACGTTGCTATGATAAAAATAGAAGCCTCCGGTCTTACGGTAGCGGCTCTGGGAGACTCCGATAAGCTGAATGTAGGAGAGACAGCCATAGCAATAGGCAATCCTCTGGGACAACTCGGAGGCACCGTAACTACCGGAATAATCAGCGCGACAGGCAGAGAAATAAAAATAGACAATACTACCATGGAGCTTTTGCAGACAGACGCGGCTATAAACCCCGGCAACTCCGGCGGCGGTCTGTTTGATGCAAACGGCAGCCTTATAGGCATAGTCGTAGCCAAGTCCACAAGCACCTCTACGGGTACCTCTCTGGAGGGTCTGGGCTTTGCTATTCCGATAAACAACGTAAAGAGCATACTTGGAGATCTGAAAGAAAACGGCAGAGTGACCGGCAGACCGTCTCTCGGAGTAAGCATTGTTGATGTAAATACACAAAGCTCGATGGCGCGCTTTGGAGTATCCGAGCCGGGCGTGTATGTAGCAGAGCTGACAAAGGGCGCTGCCGCTGAAAAAGCAGGCATAATGGTAGGCGACAGAATAGTAAAGATCGGTACGACCGAGATAGGCAGCAGTTCCGAGCTGAAGTCTGCGCTGCTTAAGCTTAAGGCAGGCGACAAGACGGACGTAGTTGTAAGCCGTGACGGCAAGGAAGTGACCATATCCGTAACTCTTGACGAGAGCAATACCGAAAGCGAAAACAGCAGTACAAACAACTTTAACCCCAACGGCAACGCAGGCGGCTACGGCGGTTATGACGGTTATGGCGGATTCTCGCGCGGTGATGATTTTACAAGCTGATAATCTTCTTTTTCATAAATTTTTCTCCTTGGCAAGCCGTAAAAAAACGGCTTGCCGATTTTTTTGTAAATTCGACCTCTGAAGGTCGAATTTTTCTTTTTTTAGGGTGTTATTGAGAAGGGCGTGACCGCAGAGCGTTTGCTTCCCGGCTTTGATCATAAAAGCGCCCTTCCGTAAAAACATCATCGGACAAAAGGAGGAATACTTTGTCACAGGAATTAATAATTAATCAGAACCGTCTTTTTACCTGTGAGATAACCATAGAGAACAATGAATCCTACTATGCGCTGAAAACAGGGGAGAGACTTGTATTCGGAATAAAGGCTTCGCCTATGGATGACGGATATATTATAAAAAAGGAGATCGACCGGACGGCTGTGGCGTCGGACGGTATAGGCTATATGCTGGAGCTTTCTACGGAGGAGACCGATATTGACGCAGGAAAATACTACTATGATATTGCGCTGAGAACTTCTTTGGGCGAGCTGCTGACAATTGTTGACAGCAGCGTACTTACCGTGGAATGCTCCATAGTAAGGAGTGACGCTGATGATTAGAGGCAGGATAAGTCAGAACAAGCTTAGCTGTAGAATAAAAACCTACAACGGTACCGCAGGCTCTGATGTGCTTGTTCCGAAGATAATAAACGCAAACGGAACATATCTGCCGGTAAACGACGGTGCGGACGGCTACAGCTCAGTCACGGTTGACGTTCGCGGTGATAATTCAAGCTTTGTAATAAAAGAGAAGGATAATATAATCAAATACAACAAAGTATACCTTGGCGATGTGTGGGCGGCATATGGAACGACTTACACTACACCCTCAAGAGTTGAGCATATAGAGAATGGTGACTTTCTCAACGGCAGCGGCAGTATCTGGAGAATGAATAACGGCGTAATCCAACCTACAGCCCTTAACAACAAGAACGGTATGGCTTTTACACAGCCGATAACGCTGACGACCGAAACCACCCTGAATATAAGATGTGGTTATAATTCATCTTCGACTTGGCGTAACTTCTATGTGACGCTGTGGGAGAATGTTGACCCTACAACCATACAGCCGGGTGGTGGTGGTGCAGGTTTCAGCACCGGCGATTTCTTGGATGACATTAATATCGTGAATTGGACAGACAGCCCTGCACAGGCTCCACCTACCGTTCACAGCGCTGATGTATCGGCACTGCAAGGTAAGACTATATGGATACACCTGTTTACCACTGACGTTATCCCCCTTATCTCGGAAGTATGGTTTGAATAGGAGGTGACTGACTATGAAAGAGCTATGGAACACCTTGCAGCTTGTGCTTGCGGCTGTCGGCGCATATCTCGGGTGGTTTTTAGGAGGTATGGACGGGCTTATATACGCTATGCTCGTGTTCGTTATCGCTGACTATGCGACAGGCGTTATGTGCGCGATAAGTGACAGGCATTTATCAAGCGAGACAGGATTTAAAGGTATATGTAAAAAAATACTTATTTTTGTACTTATCGGAGTAGCAAACCTTATTGATATTTATATAATAAAATCAGGATCAATGCTCAGAACGGCAACGATATTTTTTTATCTATCGAACGAAGGCATAAGCCTGCTGGAAAATGCGGCACATTTAGGGCTGCCGGTACCGAAAAAAATCAAAAAAATTTTAAAACAGCTGAACGAAAAGGAATAAACAAAAGTGGGGAGTTTTGGATCTGAAATTCTCCACTTTTGCGGTGAAACTCCCCATTTTCCCCATCAGGAGGGAGAATATAATTGTGACCAAATCAGGAGAGAAAAACATTTTAAAAAGGAGAAACTAATTATGTCAAAGAAAATATATCTCAGCCCGTCAAATCAGGACGGCAATATGTACGCATACGGAAACACAAACGAGATGGAGCAGTGTAACCGAATAGCAGACACAACCAAAAAGGCGCTTGAGCGCTGCGGTTTTACTGTCAAAAAAGCTCCGAAGGGACAGGCTATGAAAGCGACTATAAACGAGTCCAACGCTTGGCGCCCTGACCTGCATATGTGCATACACACAAACGCAGGCGGCGGAGCCGGCACAATGTGTATGGTGTATAGCTCCGCGACAGAGAATATGAAGTACGCAAAGCCCATATACGAGGCGGTACAGGCGGTTACGCCCGGAAAGACTGACTATGGCGTTAAGGTACAGCCTCAGTGGGCGGAGCTTAACAGCACAAACGCAATTGCAGTCTATACCGAAGTAGACTTTCACGACAACAAATCTATCGCAAAATGGCTGATAGAAAATCCAACCACAGTAGGAGAAGCATTCGCAAAGGGCGTGTGCAAGGCATTCGGAGTGACCTACAAGGCACCGGATACTGCGGGCAGCTCTGCGAGTACAAATACCGGCAAGGTGATCTACAGAGTACAGGCAGGCGCGTTCTCGGACAAAAAGAACGCCGAAAATTATCTTAAAAAGCTACAGAGCGCAGGCTTTAAAGACGCGTTTATAGTAAAGGCGGATAAGTAAAAAAACAGCCGCTGTCGTGGGTTTTATCCTTACGGCAGCGGCTGATATTATTTGTTATTCTTGTTAATCGGGGCAGGATATCCGGGCGATATCCTCTATTGTATGGTGCAGCTTCAGTACAAGATCCGAGTCGGTCGATCGATAATACATTTCCTTACCCTCACGTCTTGATTCTATAAGCTCCGCGTCCTTAAGCAGTTTCAGATGATGTGAAACGGCAGGGCTTGACATTTCCGTAGCCGCAGCAATATTTATCACACATTCTTCACAGTGACACAGCAGCCAGAATATCCTGAGTCTGCTTGGATCACCGAGCTGTTTCATAGCATCGGCAACTCTCTGTATTGTTTCGTTTGTCGGCAGACACTCTACAAGCTTCTCCTCATTTTCATGATGCTTATGCGGTAACTCCATTTATCCTTCTCTCCTCCCTCATCATCTATCTCCATAATATCACCCCCCTCCCCCCCTGTCAACCCGGTGCCGGCGAGCCGCCGGGGGCAATTCGCGCACTGTAGTTTGTGTTACCGCCGACTTTTTTGACACGCGTACAAGTTGGGTTTATTATACCTCTTTGTCCGCGTCACGGCACTCAGGGTGCCGCTCGTGCTGTTTTATTGTGGAGACTGGTATATTTCTTTACTCTGCTTATTGTCTCCGAAAAAACAGTGCAGCGAGTTTGACGGGAGTTTTTACACTCATTATTCTTTTTTTCTTTATTATTTTATTCTATTTGGTACACAAAACAGAATAGTCAATTATACCTGCCTTCAATCCAAAGCAGCGTCAAGTGCCGCCCTGTGCGGTACCCCAAGGGCACTTCCTTCGGGCGCACGGCGCGGACAAAGAGGGACAATAAACCCAACTCGACCGCGTGCCGAGAAAGTAGGCGGTAACAAAAACTACAGTGCGCGAATTGCTCCGGCGCGAGCACGCGCCTTGACAGGGGGGGAGGGGGAGGGTATAATTTATATAGTATGCGGAATTGGCATATAGATTATAAAAAAGAGGTTTGTTTTATGGAAAGGGATTATGATGTCCTGATAGTCGGTGCGGGTGCTGCGGGGCTTTATGCGGCTTTGCAGTTTTCTGAGGATGTCCGGGTGCTGCTGATCTCAAAAAGAGAGCTTACACTGTCAAACAGTTCGCTTGCGCAGGGGGGCGTTGCTGCCGTTCTTGATAAGGATAACGATAATTTTAAGCTGCATATAGCAGATACACTGATCGCAGGAAAATATAAGAATAACCTTGACGCTATAAAGGTGCTCGTGGAGGAGGGTCCCGAGGACGTTCTTAACCTGAAAAAAATGGGCGTTGCCTTTGACCTTGATGAGAAAGGACACCTTCAGATGACTCTGGAGGCAGGACATTCCCGTCACAGAATAGTACACCATAAGGATTCTACCGGCAAAGCCATAGTGGAAACTCTTATAGAACAGGTGAAAACTCACAGTAACGTAGAGCTGTGCGACAATACAATGCTCTACAGACTTGAAAACAACGGCAGAGGCTTCCTCTGCGGTCTGCTTATGCCTGACGGCAGCTCGCGCGTAGTCGGCGCACACTACTGTATACTTGCCTCGGGCGGTATAGGTAGAGTATACCAGTATACAACAAACTCGGCTATTGCGACCGGCGACGGCATAACCCTTGCTTATAAGCTCGGAGCAGAAATAAAATACCTCAGCCGTATACAGTTCCACCCCACCGCGTTTGCTGCGGAGAACGACAGAGAACGCTTCCTCATCAGCGAGGCTGTCCGCGGCGAGGGCGCTGTACTGCTGAACTGTGACGGTCAGCGCTTCGCGACAAAGTATGACGAGCGCGGCGAGCTGGCTCCGCGTGATGTTGTGTCTAATGCAATTATGCTGGAGTCAAAGGAAAAGGGCAACGAAAAATTCTATCTGGATATAACCCATAAGGATCCCGAATTTGTAAAAAACAGATTCCCGATGATCTATGAAAAATGCCTTGAAGAGAATATAGACATCACAAAGCAGTGGATACCCGTTTTCCCGTGCCAGCACTATCTGATGGGCGGCATAAACGTAGACCTGTTTGCCCGTACAAGCATAGACAGGCTATATGCAGCCGGTGAATGCTCTCATACGGGAGTACACGGCGCAAACAGACTCGCAAGCAATTCTCTGCTGGAGGCTCTCGTGTTCTCGCGCAGAGCGGCAAATGATATTATGGACAGACTGCAAAGAGAAAACAACGCTCCGTTCGAGAGTTTTGAAAGCTCGGACGATCTTTCCGGTAACGTAATGCCGAAGGGCTACCGTACCGAGATAAGAAAAATAATGCAGGACTGCCACTTTGTTATCCCGAAGCCCGAGGCTGTGCCCGGGGGACTGAAAAGAATAAGAGAGATACAGCATGAGATCGAAAACGGCGGATATGAGATAAACCGCGACTTTGTAGAAGCAAGAAGCCTTGCGACTGTTGCGGCGATCGTTCTCAGTGAGGTGGAAAATGGTGTTGAATAAATTCTATGTTGACGACCTGATAAAAAAAGCCCTACTTGAGGATATAAACTACTGCGACGTGACAAGCGACTATCTGATACCGGAAAATCAGCAGGGCAGCGCAAGACTTGTATCAAAGGCAGAGGGCGTTGTCTGCGGCACCGAAATAGCCGCAAGAGTGTTCGAGCTTATAGACAGCGATATAAAAACCGAAATTCTTATAAAGGACGGCTTCCCTGTAAAACCGGGCGACGAGATAATGAGGATGTCCGGCAGGACCGTATCTCTTCTGAAGGGCGAGCGTACAGCTCTGAACCTTATACAGCATATGTCGGGTATCTCGACGGCTGCAAATAAATACAGCAAAATAGTAGAAGGTACTTCTGCTTCTATTGCCGACACAAGAAAGACTCTGCCGGGACTCAGACCGCTGCAGAAATATGCGGTTATGACAGGCGGCGCAAAAAACCACAGATATAACCTGTCCGATGCGGCTATGCTGAAGGATAACCATATAGACGCGGCAGGCGGTATAACAAAGGCAATAAATATACTTCGGTCAAGACTGGGACATATGACAAAAATAGAGGTAGAAACAAGAAACCTTGACGAGCTGCGCGAGGCACTGAGTGCCGGCGCGGATATTATAATGCTCGACAATATGTCTCCCGATACCATGAGAGAGGCAGTAAAAATAAACGGCGGAAAGGCTCTGCTCGAGGCGTCGGGCGGCATAACCGACGAGACTCTGAGAAAGGTCGCCGAAACAGGAGTAGATATTATCTCTGTCGGCGCACTGACTCATTCCGTAAAGGCATTTGATATATCTATGTACATAAAATAAAAAAGGAAAGGTGAGCAAAATGGATATAAGAGAGGAATCACTTCAGAAGCACTATGAATGGAACGGAAAAATAGAGGTCGTATCGAGAACTCCGATAACAAACTCAAAGGAGCTTTCTCTGGCATATACTCCCGGTGTAGCGGAGCCGTGTCTTGAGATACAAAAGGACTATGACAAGTCCTTCGAGCTGACAAGAAGAAACAATCTTGTTGCGGTTATAACCGACGGTACGGCTGTGCTTGGACTCGGCGACATAGGTCCCGAGGCAGGTATGCCGGTTATGGAGGGCAAGTGCGCTCTGTTCAAGGAGTTTGCCGATGTGGACGCTTTTCCGCTGTGTATCAGGTCAAAGGACGTTGATGAGATAGTTCGTACAATATACCTTATCTCCGGCAGCTTCGGCGGTATAAACCTTGAGGATATAGCTGCTCCGCGCTGCTTCGAGATAGAGCGCAGGCTGAAGGAAATATGCGATATTCCCGTATTCCACGACGACCAGCACGGCACTGCGGTAGTAGTTACTGCTGCTATGATAAATGCACTGAGACTTGTAAAAAAGGATATAAAGGACGTAAAAATAGTTGTGAACGGCGCAGGCTCGGCAGGCATAGCAATAACCAGACTCCTGCTGGATATAGGCGCACAGAATATTATCATGTGCGACAGCCGCGGCATTATCTGTGAGGGCGCAGAAGGTCTTAACGACGCGAAAAAGGCTATCGCGGCTGTTACCAACAGAGAGCACAAAACAGGCAGTCTTGCGGATGCTATGATAGGCTCTGATGTGTTTATAGGTGTTTCCGCTCCGAATATAGTCAGCGAGGATATGGTTCGCAGTATGAATGCGGACGCAATAGTGTTCCCGATGTCTAACCCCACCCCCGAAATTATGCCGGACAAGGCAAAGGCAGCCGGTGCAAGAGTTATCGGTACGGGTCGTTCCGACTTCCCGAATCAGATAAACAATGTTCTTGCCTTCCCGGGAATATTCCGCGGAGCGCTTGACTGCAGGGCAAAGGAGATAAACGACGAGATGAAAAAGGCCGCTGCCTTTGCAATAGCATCACTGGTGTCGGACGAAGAACTGACTGAAGAATATATCCTCCCCCACGCATTTGACAAGCGTGTCGGCAAAACAGTAGCTGCTGCCGTTATGAAGGCTGCACAAAAGAACTGATATTAAAGGCAACACCGCACAAAGACCGCCTGTCGGCTTTGCACGCCATCTTTCGGCAAATTTTCCGTCATTTTCGCCAAAATCTCCTTGAAATACGTCAGT